>VEQR01000054.1 GCA_018883125.1 Candidatus Kapaibacterium sp. | reverse complement strand
TGATAGCAGCTCTTCCCTCAGTCGCTCAACCCTTTCCTTTGGCGAGCGGCTCTGGAGTTGTTCCAAGTCCGAGATAGAGAGTCCATTCATTGCAGATCTGTCTGTAGGAGGTGAAAAAATTGATGTAGCATCGATCAAACCGCCGTATCTGATCTTCCATCGCGATATCGTGTCCACCGCTGCGTGCCCGGCTCTCTACTCTTCGGCTTGTGATCCCGATGGACGGGACCCATAGAATTGCGATGGCAATATAATATCCGCCACTCCTCGCCATTGCGAGAGTGCCAAGGAGCGTTCTTCCCGAAAGGGTCGATTCAATTGCGAATGAGCGTCGTTGTTGTACGTTATGCTCAATCGTTTCGAGGGCGATACGCCCCGCTGCAACATTTCGGCTCGATTCGGGAAGATGCTGGAGGTCACGGGCTATCGCATCTGCATCGACGATCCCTTCACAGTCCGGGAAGTCCTTGAGGTACCATTGAGCGAAGGTCGATTTGCCCACCCCGTTAGGTCCGGCAACGATGATGATGTACGGTGGTTTCATACCGTCTTCGTGCAAGAAGACTGTCATAACGTGACATCAGCGTCATCCCCTCGAACAATCGTCATCCCCGCGAAAGCGGGGATCCATGCGCTATGACGTCATCCCCGCGAAACACCGTCATCCCCGCGAAAGCGGGGATCCATCTTCGACATTTCCCTCGAGGTCCCTCGGCCCCCTCACTGCGTTCGGGGCCTCGGGATGACGCAGCGCGCGCATAGATGTGGTGAAGCAACAAATCGCCGCGCTGGCGGTGAACCGCGAGATGGTGCTGCTGTACTGGCAGATTGGGCGTGACATTCTGGAGCGTCAGGGGCGCGAAGGCTGGGGCGCGAAGGTTATTGACCGGCTGGCGCATGATTTACGAACCGCCTTCCCGGACATGAAGGGCTTTTCGCCACGCAATCTGAAGTACATGCGCGCGTTCGCCCAGGCCTAGCCGGAGGCTGAGTTTGTGCAAGCGGTGCTTGCACAATTGCCCTGATATCAACACATCGCCCTGCTGGACAGGTTGTCTTACAGCGAAGCACGCCGCTGTTATCCCGCGAAGGCCATTGAGAACAACTGTTCGAGCAATGTGCTGGAAATGCAGATCGAGACATGGCTGCTGGAACTGGGCGCCGCCTTCGCCTTCGTCGGGCGGCAGGTGCTGCCCGACGCCACCGTCATCCCCGCGAAACACCGTTATCCCCGCGAACAATCGTCATCCCCGCGAACAATCGTCATCCCCGCGCACTATCGTCATCCCCGCGAAACGCCGTCATCCCCGCGATCAATCTTCTCCACCATCCTCGTCACGCGTCCATTCGATAGACAGCTCGAACTTGGGATCGCTCCGCAGCAAATCCTTGGTGGCATCGGTGAGCGAATCATCGTCTTTCAAGTTCAAAAGGAAGACCAATCCCTGGTGCTTGGACAGCAGAACGGCTGCTTCGTATGAGAGGCTTGTTAGATGGTCGAGAAACAGCTCGCCAACGTGGTTCGAAAGAGCTTCCGCGGCACCGATTGAGAGGGACGTCAACCCGAAAAGACTCAGATCGTATACCGACTTCGAGAGCTCGTGAATCACTTCGTCGCTAAGGTTAGGACTACCCAGCATCAGACCGGAGCCAACCTTCGATAGGTGCCGAGCAATGGGAACGTCGATCTCGACCTCATCTCCAAGGTAAAGAATGCCTGGTAGGCGAGAAAGTGCCTCGGCCAGCTCCTCAGTCAGTGATGTCAGATAGGGAAGACTTAGGTCGCCCCGAAACTGAGCAAGGATGGCTGCTTCCTCGACCCCTAATTCCTCCACATTGATAAGTTCAAGGGAACCATACCCGCGTCTTGTGTGCACCAGTAGCCGCGCGGAATCGGCATTGATGGTATGTATGCGTCGGATGTCGAGCATACCCTTGTGCTTCATCAGTGCGCGTGCCGCGGCGGGCTCCAGGGAAATGAGGGACCGGAAGGTCATCGTCCCTTGATGTCGGGCCAGGATCTTTGCCTCTGCCTCTCGAAGCTGAGTCAGCTTGCGGAATCCGATCTCGCCATTGAACTGCGCCGCAACTTCTGCGACGGTAGTTGTAAGGACACCGACGTACTCAAACGGAAACGATGACGATTGCGAAGCCAGGGCTGCGATGGCTTCCGCACCAAGGTTGTCGATCGGACCAAGTCGAAGTTCAGCATGCGTTGCAAGGGTTATTGCCGCCTGGTCGCTGATCGTTCTGAGGCCCAATAGCGATAGGATGCCGTCGTATCCGACCAGTATCTCGGCTGCATCATCATCAATCGCATCGTATTCATCCAGACGGATACGCCCAGCGAGATACTCCTTGGCGATGTCAGCGGTAATGGTGTTGGTATTCATAAGGGGGCTTTCGTGGTTCCATAAGTCGGAAATCGCAAAGTCCATGCAGCTGTAATTGAGACTCGATGGGAACTGCCATGTTGGATCTGCGTTTCATTCCAGTTTCCTGCTATGTGGATATTATTCCGATATAGATTTGGACTGAAACGGTCTGGAGGCAATTGGTTCAATTCACTTGTACACGGGCTAGGCAACTCGAAACTCCGGTTGTAACTTAGCTGTGGAACTCGAATCAGTGACAATCACAGACGATCACTTGGTGTTTTCAGACGTGCAGCTCCGCGCCGTCATAAGGTTACACGAAAGTCAACTTATGAATGATCAAAGCAAAATTATTGATAGCAGCCTTGAAAGGTACTTTCGTGAAAGGGATCGATACTCGAAGCTTGCAGAAAGGGTCGCTGACATCGTTCGAGAGCAAATTATTGAGCAGAACGCGATTCATGCTCAGGTGACGTATCGGTCGAAAACGGTCTCCAGTCTCGAAGGCAAGTTGCGCCGTCACATTGCTCGTGATCGACACTTCGATACGGTAGATCAAGTTTTTCGCGAGGTACAGGATTTAGCAGCGGTTAGAGTTCTTGCCTACCGCGAGAAGGACATTGATTTTGTCTGTGATCAGATCAAGGAGCTCTTGCAGGGGCTTAATGGACAAGACGTGACTATTGAGGACATGGATAAAAGTGATGGACGGAACTTCTACAAGGCCAAGCATGCCGTCATTTCATTGCCTGTGACATCACTAGTTGGAGGGTACGAGAACATCCGTGATACGCCATGTGAGATCCAAGTATGTTCGATGATGGCGCATGTGTGGAATGAGATTGAACATGACATCGGATATAAGCCGAAAGGTGAGCCCGGTGCTGATGAAACAGCCCTATTGACAGCCCTTGGACACCTGACAAGATCGGGTGACAAGGTAATATCTCAGCTACTATTAGCGAATGATATGAGGCTCGCAAACGAGACCGATGCGTTTGCAAGTCCATTCGACTTAGCGGCACGACTGCGAAAAGAATATGTGAACGTTGACATGTCAAGAAACATCAGTCAGATATTTGAGTACTTGCTGTCGAGAGACATCACTTCGCCTGGTGATTTGCGAGATTACTTGGGTTTAGCAAACCTTGACGTTCCGGATGTTCGTTTGATCGACGACTTTAATGCCTACCTTGAGGAAGAGAGTACGGTTAGGTATCGGCTCGACCCCAAAACGGCGGATGTTCTCTTGTTCCAGCTACTCGCAAAGGAAGCGAAGCAGATAGCTGCCGCCTTTGACAATGTGGGGCGAGGACGTCCGACTCGCATGCGGACACTTGCCGAGGCATTCGTTGTGTATGAGGAGTGGATGCGCCTAAACACCTCTAGCACTAATAATGCATGATCACTCTGATTGTACAAGAACATCTGCCTGAATGCTAATGCGCATAGGGCGTAAATGGTTGCTTTGACAGTGCTTCAAGGATCTATTAACGCGTATGAAGAATAAAAATTCTCTAAACACCAGTCAGGTTATCAATGGGCTCCCGCGCCCCGGAATGTTCGCTACGGTTCGCAATCGACGTGGCATCACAACAAGTGTAGAGCCATTTGATGGACCGAATGGCCGGCTACACCTTGTACACGTTGATTATAAGGATGATCAGTATCCACGTGATGAGCAGCTGATATGGGAGTTAGAGCCTTACGGACAGGTTCTCGAACCAACTGCCTTGCCGAATGTCGCATCCAGCGATCCGATGCCTGTTGAGGATTACGACGCTCTGCTGCGTGCAACACGATGGTCCGCAGGTACGCCGTTTATCGATCCCGATGGCTCGGGGCCGCTCGGGCGTCTCCCCCTTGCGAGCCCCTTTCATGGGGCTGTACAGGTGGATGACTTCCAGCTTGTGCCGCTGCTTAAAGCACTCCGCATGCCGCGTGTGAGCTTACTCCTAGCCGATGATGTTGGTCTTGGTAAGACGATAGAAGCAGGGCTGATTCTTAGTGAGCTGCTGTTGCGCCGTCGGGTACAACGGGTGCTAATCCTTACGCCAGCATCCTTGCGTGTGCAATGGCGAGACGAAATGTGGGAGAAGTTTTCGCTGCCATTCGACCTCGTTGATCGCGATGAGACGCATGCCTTACGGAAACGACTGGGTATGGATGCCAATCCATGGCGTTCACATAGCCGCATCATTACGTCATATCACTATCTGCGTCAAGATGACGTTCTTGAGCAGTTCTTGGCCGCTAGTCGCCTTCCTGAGGGGTCGCCACATCTGCCATGGGACTTGCTCATTGTTGACGAGTGCCACAATCTGATGCCTTCAGCGTTTGGTGATGATAGCGACCTGTGCCGCATGCTACGTCTGCTTGCACCAAAATTTGAACACCGACTGTTTTTGAGTGCAACGCCACACAATGGCCATACCCGCAGCTTTTCTGGTCTGCTCGAGATCCTCGATCCGGTACGCTTCAGTCAAACAGATCAGTTGCGAGATGCCGAGCGTGGACGTGTGCAGCAGGTCGTTGTCCGAAGGCTGAAACGCGAAATCAACGCCTGTACGAATCCTCCCAAGTTCTGTACACGCTTGGCTCCACAAGCTTTGGTTCTGAGTCTTTCGCCACAGGAGGTCGCGCTCAGCAAGGCATTCGATGCCTTTCGAAAGGCCATTTACAAGCTTATCGCGAGCGATCGCTCAGTACGTCGTCGCTCTGGCACCTTTGCCGTTGAGATTCTCGGCAAGCGCCTCCTTTCCTGTTCGGTTGCATTCGCAGACTCCTGGCATCGCTGTAAGCAGGGACTTGCCGAAGAGCGTCAAGCTGCTGAGGCTGAAGTCCAGGCAGCCCGTCGGAGTTGCGAATCGGAGACAAGTGATGATCGTGAGGCCCAGTCGCGTGTTGCTACTGCTGCAGGTGTTGTTGGAGCTTGGCTCAAGAGTGTTGCACCGTCACTCGAGCTGGAGATTGCTACAATCGACGATGCAATCTCTGAACTCGGATTGGATGTTGACCCTGAAACAGCAAAGAATATAGAGCCACGGGTTGATTCGCGATATGACTCGCTGGAGAATCTCATTGAACAACTTCTCAGAAAAGACGGCACTTGGCGAAATGATGAGCGCCTGGTTGTGTTCACGGAGTACAAAACGACGCTGGATTACATTGTTCGTCGACTCACGGCACGATACGGGGCCGATCGAGTTCTAACATTGTTCGGCGGCATGGACGATGTTGAACGGAGCGATGTGAAAGCCTGGTTCAACGATCCCAGCCACTCTGTCCGCGTGTTGGTTGCGACTGATGCTGCAGCCGAGGGCTTGAACCTTCAACGAACGGCTCGCTACCTACTGCACTTCGACTGTCCGTGGAACCCCTCTCGGATTGAGCAGCGCAATGGTCGCATTGACCGGCACGGTCAGACACGTGATGTTACCATCTTCCATTTTGCTACAGATCAGGACCAAGATCTTGCCTTCTTGTCGCATGTGATCAGAAAGGCTGACGAGATTCGTGAAGATTTAGGCTCTGCAAACGAAATCTTCGACGAGGCGGCTCACCGACGGCTAATTGCTGGTGAAAGCGCTGATGTCGTTGGTGCTGATTTGGATCGACGGATTGCGCACGTTATCGGTAGTGTTCGCATTGATGCGGACGCTACAACCGCCACAACGGAAAGAGACGGCCAGGATGCAGAGGCACAATTGAAGGCTCTGGCTTCGGAGTTAGATCTGGATTCTCGGTCACTTCGGGATACTCTTGAGTCTGCCATGGCCATACGGGGCGGACGACCTCAACTCGATTGCAGCGACGAACCGCAAACCTGCAGACTGTTACACCCAACGTTAGCAGGGTGGGCAGATGTCGTCGACGAATCTCTGCGAAGGCCGCAGAAAGGGGGCTCACTTGGTCCCGTTGCTCGAATGGCTTTTGACGCGGCACCCTTCCTGCAGGACATTGGTGGCAGACTCGTTTTTTCTCCACGACCGGACGTGCTCATGACGCACCTGTCACATCCGATGATGCAACAGGCGATTTCCACGCTCACGCGACGTCGTTTCCCGGGCACTGGCGAGGAGGTATCCCGGTGGACCGTGCGTAGGGCTCAGGTGCCGGCAGGAGTAGACGCACTCGTGTTGCTCAGTGTTGAGGAGCTTGCCGTGAATGCACTGCGCGAGACGTTCCACCATTGGGTCCGCACTGTTGTGTTCCCGGTCGTAAACGGCACTGTAGGGGCACCACTACCGCATGCGCCTGCATGCGAATTGCGCGGGGGAGTGGCTACCCATTCCAAAGCCGACAATGATCGCGCAAGAGATATTCTCGAGGAGGTTGAATTCAACCTCAAAGCATGGATTAAGCGTCACAAGGAAACATTGTCGGCCGATCTGCGCGATCAGCTGGAAGAAACTGGCAAGGCCGCTCGCCTTGATGAGGACCAGCGATACCGCAGCCGTCAAGCCGATGTCTCCAAGCTAATTTCTGAAAATACGATCGCCAAGCTCGAACGCGAGATTGCAGCACTAAAGGTGCAACGTGCCCAGGGCCTGCTATTTGGCGAAGATCAGCGTCTTAACGAGATTGACCAGTCGATTGAAGAGAAGCGGGCCGAAATGGCCCGTCGGGCTAAGCATCACGAGGAAGTACGCGAGCAACTTGATCGCGAGCGCGAGCGAATCCTCAAGAACCTGCTTCCGCAACGCCATACCATGGTAGGTGATGTACAGGTGTTTCCCGTTTCAATCGAAGTGCGACTGCCAGGAGGTGGAGCATGACCCAAGGCACACTTCACGGCTGGGAGCGCCTACGCCACGGAGGACTCCTGCTCGACCCCGCGCGTTTGCAGGTGATTGGTCAGCGCCACCCAGCGCCATTAAGCGCATACTACCATCAAGAGCTGCGGCGTCGTGCCGGGGCTATTCTGAACGGCGATGCCGATATCTCAGACTTCATCGTTTTCGTACTTGAACGCATCTGCAACTTCGAAACTAGTACCGGTGCGTGGGTGCGTGGGCCCGGTGTCAGCTCAGAGTGGTCCCGGCGCACACCAAGTGGCGAATCGATCAAGCCGCGCCACCTGTGGATGGGGTTCAACGGTGGACTTCTGCCGGTCTTCTACGAGGAGTCACGGCATATCGGTATCGGACGCAGCCGCCGCACCGCTAGCCAAGTTGTTCAATGGCTGCGCGCTGGTACTGAGCGGTTGGCCTTACTCACCAATGGACGTCAGTGGAGACTCATCTTTGCCGGCCTCGACTTCGATGCATGGTGCGAGTGGGATATCGATTTATGGTTTGAAGAGGGTGATCTCTCTCCGCAAGTAGATGCACTGCGGACTCTGATAGCACCTGGACAATGGACGCCGGCGGCACCTGACCAGCCAGCTCCATTGCTGTCAGCCATTCTCGACAGTCGCAAGGGGCAGGCGGAACTATCAGCAGCATTGGGCGAGCGCGTCCGCGAGGCCGTTGAACTGCTCGTACAGGCCCATGGCCATGCATTGCGGGAACGATGTAGCGACGTTATCGGTGCTGAGATCTATAGGGCTGCAGTGCGCGTCGTAATGCGAATGGTGGTTATACTGTTTGCTGAATCGCGCGATCTTCTACCCCGCGATAATGCACTCTATCATCGCGCATATGGTATCGGTGGGCTGCTCGAGGAACTTAGTAAGGCTGCCGCGCGCGGCGGCAGTAGGCTTACACGATCTTTCAGCGCATGGCCAAGACTCCTTGCCCTGTTTCGCCTCGTGCATCAGGGAAGTCATCATCCGGCACTGCCCGTACGAGCTTATGGAGGTGAACTGTTTGCACCTGCCGATGGCGTTGATGGCCTATCACGTGCGCTCCAAGTTTTTGAAACGGCAGCTTTTGATTCTAACGACACGGTCTTTTCCGATCGTGACGTTCACAACATGCTCGAGAAGATCAGCCGCACGCGTGTTCGCATGCGTCAGGGTCGGCAGCAGACCTGGGTAACAGTGCCTGTTGATTTCTCGGACCTCTCCAGTGAGTATATCGGTATTCTTTACGAAGGATTGCTTGACTTCGAACTGAAGACTGCAGCTGACGACGACTCCGTGATATTTCTTGCCGTGGGCAACCAGCCTGCATTGCCCCTTTCACGACTCGAAGCGATGGATGACAAAGAGCTGATAACGCTACTCGAGAAAATGAAAGACACCAGTACCAGTAATGACGCCGAGGCAGACGGAGATGCCGATGAACGCGATGATGCGGGGTCTGATGCCGACGCTGATTCAGATACCGATGATGAGACCAATGACGAGAATGAGGAAGCAAGTGCTTCAGAAGCCGAATTCAATAATGACCAGCGAAATGCGACCCGTACTCGTGCCGAGCAATGGGCACGGCGTGCGGTAACGATTGGGAAACTCGTTTCGAAACAAGGGACAAAGGATACGCCGGATAAGCGGCGTGCGTATGAGGAAGCCATCGCCAAGAAAGCACATGACCTAGTTCAACGTGTGGTGTTGCCCGGAGAGTGGTATCTGGTGCGTTGGGGTGGTACGCGTAAAGGCTCGGGGACGTTCTATACGCGCCCTGGTTTGGCCGTCCCCACGGTGCACCGTACGCTACGGCCACTGGCATATTCGCATCCAGCGATGGAGGACGGCACAGTAAATGTTGATGCACCATCACACGAATGGTCACCAAAGCGACCTGAAGAGATTCTGTCCCTGAAAACCTGTGACCCCGCATGTGGATCAGGCACGTTTCCAGTGGCTACACTGAGGTACTTGGCCGATGCACTATATGCCTCGGTCCATCATCATGGTCGGGTGGCCGACCTCGGTGATCAGTCGGTCGTTAGCCTCCTGAAAGCACCTGAGCCAGGGGGCGATGGAGTGGCTGCCCTGGGGCAAGAGATGATTCCGTGTCGGCCTGATGATGAACGTTTCGAGCAACGACTCAAGGCAGTACTCAAACGATACATTGTTGAACGTTGCATTTACGGCGTCGATCTGGACCCACTCGCCGTGGAGCTTTGCAGATTGTCGCTCTGGATCGAGACCATGGATCGCGCTCTGCCGTTCTCGTTTCTCGACCACAAGATTAAGTGCGGCAATGGTTTGGTAGGGGCATGGTTCGATCAGTTCCTGCACTATCCCGTGATGGCGTGGAAGAACCGCGAAGGTGGCGATAAGGGGCATACCAACGGGGTTCATTTTGAACGTGGAGAACGAAGCAATGTACTTCACGGATTCTCTATCACGACATTAAAAGATGATCTGCTGCAATTTCTCTCCGGTCCAACTCTCTTTGACCCTACAGACCGCGCACAGGAAGCCAGCGTTGTACACGACCAAGCGCTTGAGTTGCTGAACAAACTACACGATCTGCCAGTCCACGACGCAGCCGAACGTTCGCGGATCTATCGTGAAGAACTTCTTGCGTCAACGGCCTACCAACAACTCAAGAACGCGATGGACCTTTGGTGCGCCTGCTGGTTCTGGCCGGCTGAAGCCATCGCTATAGCTCCACTACCGAGTACGCTTGCCAAGCCTTCGGCAGCAACGATTGCTGAAGCAGAACGCATTGCGGCCAAACAGCGATTCTTCCATTGGGAGCTTGAGTTCCCCGATGTGTTCCGTGCTGCTGGTGCGGGTTTTGATGCAATCCTTGGTAATCCGCCGTGGGAAACTCTGCAGCCCAATTCGAAAGAGTACTTTAGTGATATCGATCCACTGTATCGGACATATGGCAAGCAGGATGCACTGAGGATACAGACTGATTACTTCACAAGCATTGAAACGGAGAAAGTGTGGATCGATTACAATGCTTCGTTTGCCTCGTACTCGAATTGGATGAAGTATGCAGCAATTCCATTTGGTGATCCTCTGTCTGGGGAAGCAGGTAACGATCGATACACCATTGCGCGTGGTAAGCAGAACGAAGTACTACACTCGCGGTGGCGAGTCACACGGGCTAAGACAACCGGATATGCAGATTCAGTCCATCCATTCCAACATCGTGGTGAGGGCAAAGCATACACGTACAAATTGTTTCTCGAGTCGGCACATGCACTTATGCGACCTGGCGGACGTATGGGTTTCATCGTTCCATCAGGATTGTATTCCGACCATGGAACAGGTGACTTACGCCGACTCTTCCTCGATCACTGCCAGTGGGAATGGCTATTCGGCTTCGAGAATCGTGACAAGGTGTTTGACATTCATCGATCCTTCAAGTTCAACCCTGTTATCATTACCAAGGGTGGCACTACGTCTGCAATCCGTACAGCGTTTATGCGGCGCAAGCTCGAAGACTGGGAACATGCAGAGGAATATGCCACGCTCTATACCCGCGCGCAGGTGGACCAATTCAGTCCACGATCGCAGGCCATTCTAGAGATTCAGTCGAAGCGCGACCTCGAGATCCTCGAAAAGATCTACGCAAACTCGGTGCTCCTTGGAGACGACGGCCCTAATGGCTGGGGCGTCAAGTATGCGCAAGGCGACTTCAATATGACGAGTGACTCACACCTTTTCCCCCCACGGACGAAGTGGGAGGAGAAGGGGTACCGTCCAGATGAATACAGCCGTTGGCTCAAGGGCGACTGGCGTCCAATTGAAGAGCTATGGTCAGAGCTTGGCATTGACCCTACCCACGTTGTACCAAACAGCATGGAGTTAGAGGATTGGCTCTTCGATTCCACTGCCGGCCCCGAGCGTCGCACCGCAGAAGCCCAGTTTGTGCACGGCCATCTGCTCAAACCCGGCGACGTTGCCCGCACGAATGCGCGCATGCGATGTGCACAACCGCCGTATGACGCGCTCCCCATCCCCCGCGCATACATTCCCGCAGGCATCATCCTCTCACGCAATGCCGATGCCTGGATCCACGAAGACAGGATCGAGGATGTTGCGTTGCCGTTGTATGAAGGCCGAATGATTGGCCAGTTCGATTTTAGTCAGAAAGGATGGGTGAGCGGTAAGGGAAGAAGTGCGGTATGGAGGGATATACCGTGGAACCTAAAGGTGATCGAGCCACAATTCTTGATATCCAAACGCGACTATTTGGCCAATTCGCACTGTATCTACTTTCCCAAGTTGGCACACATGCGTGTCGGTTCAGCTACGAATAGGCGCTCAGCCGTGGCATGCCAGGTTAGCGTTGTACCTACTAGCGACACCACAGCGATATTCTACAAGCTCTCTTGGCGGTTCGCGGCTTCCTTAGCTGGGGTGTTCAATTCGTTTGTATTTGACTACATCACTCGAAAACGCCTCGTCGGCTTGCATCTTGACCACCATGTGTTTGCTCAGAACCCATTACCGCGGCACTGGTCCGACGAGAACAACGTTGGATGTAAGCATGCATCTATGCTTGCAAGTCCAGGTGTCAATATGGCACTTTCGTGGTACCCAGAGCTGTTAACAGAGTCGCAGAAGAGTGCCTGGCGAAAGCTCTGGGCTCTGACACAGTATCAACGTGAGAGGATTGCCGCTGAATTAGATGCGATCGCATTTGCGCAGTACGACTTAGATCTTTCGGCTGCCAGTGACATCCTACTGGGATGTGACCATCCCATCGGCGAGGCAACTACTGCACGCTTTGATCCCAAGGGCTTCTGGCGTGTCGATAAAGACAAAGACCCTGAACTCCGGCATACCGTCCTCACCCTCATAGCCTTTCATAACCTCGAAACCAAGATTCGCGAACATGGCGGCGACCGCAACCAGGGTATTGAAGCGTTCCTTAGCCAGAACAACGGCGAAGGTTGGATGATACCCGAAACGCTGCGACTCGCTGACTTTGGATTAGGTCACGACGAGCGCGCTCTTGTTCACCAACCTGTTGCAGGTCGGCTAGGCCCCCGTTTTTACGATTGGCAACTCACGCAAACGGCTGTAGAGTCTTGGCGTGAATGCCATCTCCATGCACGGAACATGTTAGGCGCCGAAGAATACCAGCGTCTGCTAGATAGGATTGAGGCCGAGAAGCGTGGTGAGGTGTGGCAGCCGCAGAGCTTATCGAACGAGCCGCAGGCGGAGCATGGTAAAAAGGATGATAACCAGCAACAGCTATTCTAAGAGAGAGGCTTATGTACCATTTGACCGCCCGTGTGGCTTGGCATGACAACCGATGGAACGGCGCGGTGTGCAAGCATCCTAGTGGCAACCCTTACTGTGTTGCGTTGGACCGCGTCCGGGAATCGCGAAATGAAGAGAAGGAAGATACTCTTACCGAAAAGTCTTTCGGGGACCTGACCCTGGAACAACTGCCACCGTGCAAAGCTGAGGGCGGTGCATTCATGAACGCTACTGAGTGGCGCCGCACCTTCCAGCATCCCTATGCGGATGTGAAGAAGACCAAGAGCACGCATGGTGCGCTAAAGCCCACCACGGTGAAGGTGCCCCCGTACTCCACCTTCGTGGTGCCCTTCAACTGGATGCTTCGCAGCGAGCAGGATCGTATCGATGAAAGCCTGCCCGAGCCGTTACCCCCGGATGAGGACGCCCCCTTCGAAAACACGCCGTGGGTCTTCGGCAAGGAGCGCCAGAAGGCGTTAACCGAACTGTTCTTCGGCCGATTGCAGGAGGAGCGCTCTATCGTTTTCTTTTACTGCAAAGAGGGTCAGCCCTTAGGTGACCGCTTCAATCGCCTCGTTGTGGGTGTCGGTACAATACTGAAGATTGGTAACCTAGAGCAGTACGGTGCGAACGGTAAACCTTCGTATGCGCTTTGGGACAGGCTAATCCGTCATTCCATTCGCCCCGATAAGGCCGAGGGCTTTATCCTGCCCTATCACGATTACCTTGAGCCCACTGGCGATGCCGAAGAGGACGAGCGCCGCATGTCCTTGCTGGAAGAGATCGCAGTGCCAGTGGATCAAGCGCATATGCGTGCCTATAGCTACGCTGGCGAACTAGCGGCACCTGATGTGGCTCTGAGCACCCTGGTGCATTGCCTGGAGGCCGTGCGCAGGATCAAAGCACATGGTATCGCTAAGGGCCCATGGGATGAGCGTGAGGCCTGGTTAAACGAGCGGATCGCAGAGGCCTGGCAGGACCGCGGTGCCTTTCCTGGCTTGGGGCCGGTGCTCGAGGCCATGGACATGCCCTTGGGCACTGCCCTCGCCTTGGATCTAGTGAGTAGCGGTATGCTGCGTCATAACGACGACCCCTGGTTGATGATCGATAGTCTATTCAAGGGCGAAGTGGAGCCGCCAAAACAAGCCTATGCCGCCCACTTCAAGGCCTTGAAAAAGACTTGGGAGCGACTATCAGGGGAAAGACGCGCATTGGCGCAACTGCTGTCAAGGTTCTCACTCACTGCCGTACAGGCGAAACGTTGGTTCCACCCAACTGAGCGAAAAAAATGCACGAGCGTGACTGTCAGTGATGATGAGATCCTCAAGAACCCATATCGCATCTGTGAAACTGACCTAGGGGGCTCGGGCGATGCCCCGATTAGCCTGGGCACCATTGATCGTGGTATGTTGCCCGATAACACGATCGCGGTCCGGCATCCTGTTCCAGAACCATCTAAGATCACCTCTCATCTGGATCCGCGCCGGGTTCGTGCAGCGCTTGTTGCGGCCCTCCGGATCGCCGCTCTCAACGGCGATACACTTCTAAGTATTGCTGAAGCAGGCCTTCGGGTGGCCAAGATGGACTTGACATATCCTTGCGCCTTCAGCGAGGATTGGGTTAATGCGAACGAAGAAGTGTTGGATGGGGTGGTAAAGGCGGTGCCCTTGCTGGTGGATGAAGATGGCGAGCATGAAGTGACGGCACTGCAGTTGGAGGAACTGCATGAGAGGGAGGCGGCGCTGCGCAAGGTGCTTGAGCGCCGCGCGCTGAAGGCAATCGACCGCCCTGATGAGGATTGGGATGCACTTCTGAAGCAAGCGATCAAGAACTCGGGCGGCCGGTTCGACCCTAACGATACCAAGCATCAGGAAGCCTTGCATGAGCAGGCCAATGCACTCAGACACGTGACAGGTCGCAAACTCACGGTGCTAGTGGGAAAGGCCGGCACCGGAAAAACTTCAGTGATGGGTGCTGTGATGCTGAGCAATGAGATTGCTCGTGGTGGCATTTTATTGCTTGCTCCCACTGGCAAGGCACGTGTACGATTGGGCAATGCCACTAGTTCGGCGGCAATGACAATCGCGCAGTTTCTACATCAGAACGGGCGTTACGATGGCATCCGCCAACGACCATTGTTCACCGGCGCAGAGAAGTACCGCAAGGAACGCACGGTGGTTATCGACGAATGCTCCATGCTTACCATGGACGACCTCTTTGCTGTGCTGGAGGCTCTGGACCTTGTGCATGTGCAGCGCATCATCCTTGTCGGTGACCCTAACCAGTTGCCGCCCATCGGCGTAGGGCGCCCCTTCGCCGACCTGGTGTCTCACTTGGATACCACCCAGCATCAGGATGATGAAGGCAACCGATTGGCGGATGCGCTTGCTCGCTTGTCCGTAGTGGTGCGCGCCGCCGCGCAGGCTGGCGGTTCGGACACGCTCCGCCTGGCCAGTTGGTACACCCGCGAACCCCAGGCCGTGGATGCCGACCGGGTGCTGAGCGACTTGGAGGCCGGCAAACCTTTCAATGACCTGCAGATCCGCTATTGGAAGACAGCCGAAGAGTTACATAAGCAACTTGACGATGCCTTCACAGAGCACTTGGGCATGTCGTTGGTCGGTGACGTGGATGGCTTCAATGCCTCGCTTGGGTTCAAGCCCAATGGGTTCCTCGATTTCGCCGATCCGTCTGGCAGTGAAAAGTGGCAGATCCTGTCCCCAGTTCGCATGCAGATGCACGGTGTGCAGGAGTTGAACCGATGGGTTCAGAAGCGCTACCGGGCCAGAGAGCTGCAGAATGCGACAACGTACTGGGACCCGAGCCTTGGCGACGAAAACATCGTAAATCACGACAAGGTTATTCTCACCGAGAATAAGGAGCGTGGTGCCTACAACTGGCGTGACCGTAAGCCTGAGAGGCATTACGTGGCCAATGGCGAAGTTGGTCTCATAGTCAAGCCAAATAAGAGGTTGGCCGTGGCATTCGCCGGTAGGAACAACTTAACATTCGACTTTCGGGCCGGAGAGTTCTCAGAGCGCACGGCACCTCTGCAACTAGCTTACGCACTTACGGTACATAAGTCCCAAGGAAGCGAGTTCGGGAAGGTGTTCGTAGTGCTGCCAGCTAAGACCCGCCTGCTCACCAAGGAACTTGTGTACACAGCTCTTACTCGTTCGAAGCAGCAACTCGTCTTGTTCATCGAGGGAAAGGATGGTTCATACCTTTTCGATCTTACCAAGCCTGAGCGCTCCGAAACGGCCCGCCGCAACACTAATCTTTTCGTTGCTTCCGTGAGGCCATCGGATGATGAGGTGCCATTCGCTAGAAACCTCATACACAAAACGATGAAGGGGCACCTCGTCCGTAGCAAGTCCGAACTGGTGATCGCGAACATGCTGTACCAAAAGAACGTGGTCTATGAGTACGAACGCATCTGCGAGGGCACAGAAGCCGAGGGGCGCTTGCGTCCGGACTTCTCCTTCGTCACACCCGACGGGGAGTTGATCGTTTGGGAGCATTTGGGCATGATGTCCCGAGAGGACTATCGACGGGGCTGGGATTGGAAGAATGATTGGTATACGAAGAATGGCTTCAAGTTGGGCAAGAACTTGTTCACGTCGGAAGATGATGACCGAGGTGCGCTGGACTCTGATAAAATTCTTCACATCATAAATCAAATCGAGGAACAATTGTAACTCCAGCCATGGCACTAAACCCAATCGTCTATACCGAGAAGATCGTCCGCAGCTTTCTGCGTTACCAGCTCACCGCGTATCCGTTTGCTGATGTTAGGCTGCACACGCAAATGCGCGAGCTACTGTCGTTAGACGCAACGCGTAACTCACCGTTGATAAAGGGACCGTTCGTCAGCGTTTCGCGGCCGTTCCGCCAAGGTGCAGCAGTCGAACAGCTAATTGATGAAGGCGTGTTTCACCCGCACATGCGGCAGCGCATCCCAGCGGAGATCACGCATGTGTATGGACATCAAGAAGAGGCAATTCGTTCTATACATGCCGGTACGACGACGCTTGTCTCAACAGGCACAGGCTCGGGTAAGTCCGAGTGCTTCCTTTATCCAATTGTGAGCAAGTGTCTTGAGCTACGAGACGATGGTGCTGAATCGGGCATATCAGCTGTGATTGTTTACCCAATGAATGCATTGGCCGAAGACCAGCTAGGACGCTTACGCGGCTTGCTTGCAGGAACCGGTGTCAGCTTTGGTATGTACGTTGGCAAAACACCCGAACATGAATCCGATGTGGCCGGTATTCGGTTGAAGCAGGGTTCTTCACGTGCCGACTA
>VEQR01000053.1 GCA_018883125.1 Candidatus Kapaibacterium sp. | reverse complement strand
AATGGTGACGAAATTGCGGAATGACCGATCGAATCTACGGATCGCAAATCGGTACGTCTGTCAATTCACGAGCAATCGCATCCGGATCGACGATCATATCGCAGTCCGGTAGACCCTTGAGGTACCAAGTGGCGAACGTTGACTTGCCAACACCGTTGGGGCCGGCAATCACGATGATGTATGGTGTGTTCATACAATCCTCGTGCGGCCAAGGCACCAAAACGTGACATCATCTGGCGTTCCCCGGGCCAAGGCCCGGGGCTATTGAATCAATGGAATGTCTCTCGTCTACGAATCCCCCAAGAGGATTTCGGCAGGTATGCGCAATCCACGCGAGAGGTTTCGAATCATTGAGATACTTAGGCCTCGCTTGCCGGAGAGCACCTCGGATACTTTTGATGGACTACCGATGTATGACACGAGATCTTTGGCTCTCAGTCCGGACTGGGACATGCGAAATCGAATAGCTTCTATCGGAGTCGGCTTCTCAACGCGGAAGCGTTTTGATTCATAGTGTTCGACGAGTATCGAAAGGAGCTCCAGCTCGTCATTTCGCTCCCGGCTCGACCGAAGTTCCATGAGTTGCTCGACACGCTCGATTGCATGCTCGTATTCTCGCTCGGATTTGATTGGCTTTGTGATCACTTAGATGCTTTCCGCATTGATGGAGTCATAGTCATGATGCGTTCCGATGAACTTAATGTACACGAGTCCGAGCTCGTAGTTGATCCAGACAATGAGACGATGCTTGTTTCCGCAAATGTTGAAGACGACCCTACCGGACTTAAGAATGCTTGCGTGACGATACTGCCGCTTTAACTCAGCAGGTGATCTCCAAGAGGCCTTCCGGGCTTCAGCATACCATGCTCGAAGCTCATCCCTAGCCGAGGGGTGAACAACTTCGTAGTCACTGATTCGCTTTACGGATATAACCCTCATGCAAATATAGTTCCCGTTATGGGAACTTTTGAGGTGTTGTGTGTCTTCATACCCTCTTCGTGCGGCCCAACAACCAAAACGTGACATCGTCCTTTACGGGCGAGACTTCGTCTCGCCCCTACACCGTCTCGTCTCTCTTTCCCCGGGCCAAGGCCCGGGGCTATTGAATCAATGGAATGTCTCTCGTCTCTCGTCTCTCGTCTCATCCTCCCTATCTTCTGACATGCAATTGCCAATTGAAGCTGTCCTCAACGACATCCGCAACGTGCTGTCGCGGAATTTGCCGTGTATTCTGGAGGCGCCGCCGGGTGCGGGAAAGACGACCATGGTGCCGCTGGCGCTGGTGAATGAGGCGTGGCTGGAGGGAAAGAAGATCGTGATGCTCGAGCCGCGACGTCTGGCGGCAAAGGCTGCGGCGCGGCGGATGGCGGCGCTGCTCGGCGAGTCGGTGGGACAGACCGTCGGGTATCGCATGCGACTGGAGACGGCAGTGAGCGAGAAGACTCGCATCGAAGTGGTCACCGAAGGTGTGCTGACGCGTCAACTGGCGCGCGACCCGGAGCTGACAGGTGTTGGGCTGGTGATCTTCGATGAGTTTCATGAGCGCTCACTCAATGCCGATACGGGGCTTGCATTGACGCTTACCTCACGCGCGCTGCTGCGAAGTGATCTGCGCGTGATGGTCATGTCGGCCACGATCGGGACGCTAAACTTTGCTACGATCATGCCGGATGCCGAACATGTATCGAGTCAGGGACGGACCTTCCCGGTCGAGACAACCTACCTGCGTAGTGCGTCCGATAAGCCCCTTCACGAGCTTGTTGCAGCGGCGGTGCGCGATGCGATCCGCGATGAATCGGGCGATATCCTCTGCTTCCTGCCGGGTCAGGCCGAGATCCGTCGCACGCAGGAGGTGCTCCTTGGCCGACCCGATTCGCTTGATGCTGCCGAGGTGATGATCCTCCATGGCGAACTCGCGGCCGACGCGCAAGACGCTGTGCTGCGTCCGGCCTCGGCCGTTCGGCGCATCATCCTCTCAACGGCAATCGCCGAAACGTCGATCACCATTGATGGTGTGCGAACGGTCATCGACGCGGGCCGCTCGAGGGAGCCCCGTTTCGACCCGAGATCGGGCATGACCCATCTGACAACGGTCAGCGTTTCGAAAGATGCAGCCGAACAGCGAAAGGGTCGCGCAGGACGCACCGCTCCCGGACGCTGCATACGGCTCTGGACAGAGAAGGAGCACGGCCAGCTGCCGGAGCGCCGCACCAGCGAGATCCTTGTGGCGGACTGCTCGGGCCTGATCCTAGAGGTGGCCAGCTTTGGGGTGGACATCATGGATCTTCCATGGTTGGAGGCGCCCCCTGCCGGAAATCTTGCCCAGGGACGCGAGCTACTGCGTCAGCTGGGTGCGCTTGACGCATCGCATGCCATTACGCCACACGGACGCGAGCTACTGCGCTATGGAACGCATCCGCGCATCGCACACATGCTCGTGCGCTCGCAGGAGCTTGGCATCGACTGGCATCGCGCCTCGGGTATCGCGGCCATTGTGGGCGAGCGAGACCTCTTGAAGGGCGAACGTCTGTGTGATGTTCGACGACGTCTCGACGCATTGCAGGGGGCTGGTGATGGCCACGCTGACCGTGCCGCTGTTGCCCATGCACGAAAACGTCAGCAGGCGCTGCGCAAGCCCCATTCAGCAAGTGCGCCCACATCGGCCATTGTTGATGATGACGTTGAAGGGGTGCTCATTGCCCTTGCCTACCCCGAGCGCATTGCCCGCAGCAAAGGCGATGCACGATTTCTGCTTCGCAACGGACGCACCGCAACGATCATGCAGGCAGATCCGCTTGCACGCCACGAGTGGCTGGCCGTGGCCGACCTCGACGGGTCGGCCTCCGAACCGCGCATCGCCATCGCTGCGCCGCTCAGCGCTGCAACCCTGCGCATGGTGTTTGCCGACGACCTCGTGGAACAGGTCGAGACCGGCTGGAACGACCGTGACGGACGTATCGTAGCGCGCACGGCCACCATGCTCGGAGCGATCGTTGTTGAGACAAAGGCCAATGCAAAGGCCGATGCGCACGAGCTTGCCAAGGCCTTTGCGCGGGAGCTTGCCAAGCGTGGCATCGAGAATCTGCCCTGGAGCGAGGGGGCTGAGCGACTTCGCGATCGCGTTGCCTTTACGCGTCAGCACACCGGAGCCCAGCTGCCGGACATGTCCGACGAAGCCCTCTCGGTGACCATCGAGGAATGGCTTGCGCCGCTTCTGGTGGGTATGCGTTCGATGGCCGACCTGCAGAAACTCGACCTTGCTCGGCCCCTTCGGGAGATGCTTTCGCGGGAAGAGAAGACCCTTGTCGACCGAAGTGCTCCCGAGTTCTATAAGCCGCCGAAAGGACGCGAGGTCCCCATCGATTACGCGAATCCCGATCAGCCCCTTGCCGCAGTCCGCCTGCAGTTCATGCTGGGGGTAAAGCGCACGCCAACGGTGGCCAATGGCAACGTTCCGCTGACCATCGAACTGCTCTCGCCCGCCGATAGGCCGATTCAGAAGACCCGCGACCTGGCCGGATTCTGGAGCGGATCCTACCAAGCGGTACGAAAAGAGATGAAGGGGCGGTACCCAAAGCACGATTGGCCCGAGAATCCGTAATGCTCCACTGCGTAGATTGCGCCACTGGATTTCAGACCCAGAGGCCAATACCCATGAGCATTCGTCCCTCATTTTCTCTTGCATTAGCACTCCTGCTGTGCGCCGCACTGTCGGTGGCTCAGGACCGTCCGTGGATCTTTCGCGGGAAAAGCCTTCCCGGACCAACGCCCAAGGTCAGCGCGGTCGCTGGCGGTGTTGTTGTGTACGACAAGGGGGCAATGCGCTCGATTGACCACGGTGCAACTCTCGATACGATTAGCGGCCTGCGTGGTGAGTTCTGCGACTTTGTGGACTTCATGGGCGGCATCACGTTCTGTGTAACGTATGACGCAGCATCCCGCATGGCATGGGCCCATTTTTCGCAAGGGGGCAATTCGTGGTCCACGGTCGACTCCATGGCAAACGTGGCGCGGCCCACGAGTCTTGTCGCCGGTGCAACGGAATGGTTTATGGCAACGGAGAACGGATCGACCATTTATCGCGTCGGCGATGTGACGTCAACGATCAAAGGACCATCATCAGACCCACTGCGTCAGCTCCTGCTCGTTGGAACAACGCTTGTTGCGAATGTTGCCGGCAAGCAGATCAGTTATACGTCGGACCTTGGTCAGAGCTGGAAGACAATCGCTGCACCCGGCATCGGAGTCCTTCACGCCGTGAATGGGTCGCTCTACGCGTCCTCCACGCTGGGAGTCAAGAAGATCGATCTCGAACAGGGCACCATCGCCGACGTGGGAATCTGGAACAGCAAGTCGGGCAATGTGCCGGCGACGCTCGACCTGGATTCCTACCTTGGCAAGCTGCATACGATCGCAGCCGACTCAGCATATCAGATGTATCGGCTGGATCCGACCGACAATACCTGGACGCCCCTGGCCTACCCGCTTCCGTGCCGCAAGGCCGCGGAAGGCCCGTCACTCATGGCCATCGAGGCGGGCTGGGTCATCGCGGCAATTAGCGTTACCGATGGTAAAGCAGACACGTCGGGAATCTATGCCTACGATCTCAACGACTTCACATCGGTCTCGGACATATCGCACGGCGCAGTGCGCTTCGAAGCACTTCTGCTGGACCGCGATGCCGAAATTGATCTGGGGGGCGACGTCACCTCCTGCTGCATAGCCGACGTTTCAGGCCGCACCGTGGCAAGCGCTCCTGTGCTTCCCAACGGTCGCGTGCAGGTTCTGGCATCGTGCCTGCCGGTAGGTGCCTACACGGTGATTGCTCAGAAGCGCAGCGCCATCGTCATTCGCAGCATTCTGGTTCGCTAACGCACGGGCAATACACCAGACGTCCATGGCCAAGACCTCACGAAATGCCGCACTTCAGCGGCTGATGACGCAAAGGCGACTGCTGGTTAGTGCGGCGCTCACGTCAATCGTACTTGCGTTCTTTTTCTTTTCCAACTACGGCGTCATCACCCGTCTTTCGCTGCTGTCCGAAACGTCGGAGTTGGAACAGCATTTCGTGATGCTCCAGAAGACCGCCGATAGTCTGCGACGTCAGAAACACATCCTCGAAACGGACAGCACCGAGATTGAACGACTGGCCCGCGAGCGCTATGGCTACATCCGCCCGAACGAAGAGGTCTTCATCATCAACCGCGATACAACAGCAACGCCATGACGAGAGTCCTCACACTTATCGTGGCAACAGGTCTGCTTTTGATCATCAACTCTTGTACAAGTATGAGCACCCATTCCATTCGCCCCTTTTCCGCTGACGGAGCTGCTGCACCCATCGGACCCTATTCGCATGGTGTTGCGTGCGTTGGCAACATGCTGTTTCTCAGCGGGCAAATCCCCCTTCGTGCCGATGGAACAATGGTCAGCGGGACCATCGCCGAGGAAACGCGTCAGGTCTTCGCGAACATCCGCGCCATTCTTGCTTCGCAGGGGGCTGACGTTACGTCGATCGTCAAGACCACCGTGTTCCTGAAGAACATGGGCGACTTTGCCGAAATGAATGCGGTGTATGCCGAACAGATGGGCGAACATCGTCCGGCACGCTCAGCCGTGGAAGTTGCCCGCCTGCCAAAGGATGCCCGCGTGGAGATCGAGGTCATCGCATGCGTTCCGTAAGGATCGTTGTCGGATTGATGTTCGCATGTACCCTTTCGTTGACGAAGGGGCTCTGCGCTCCCGCAGATAGTTCGGCTCGTCCTGCAACGCTGGAGCGGCCCACCCGGTCGACAACAACAGCAATTATCTGTTCGCTTGTTCTGCCGGGGCTTGGTCAGGTCTATACCGGCAACTACTGGAAAGCCCCGCTCTTTGCGGGGATCGCTGCTACGTCTGCAGTGATGTTTTTTCGCAACAATGCCGACTACTCAACGGCGGCAGCCGAGTATGATGCCGCGATTGCTACCGGCACGAACGCCGCCATGACCAACCTGCTTCTGCGCAGACGTGAGGCCTTCCGTGACAATCGTGATCTTTCAGGCGTCGTCTTCTTTATCACCTACGCCCTAGCTGCCGTGGATGCCTATGTTGGGGCAGAACTGTACTCTTTCGACACGGGAGAGGACCTCAGCATCTCGCTCGGTCCGAGCCCTTCCGGTCTCATGGCCGTCAATTTGCGGCTGACGTGGTAAAACCGAGCCCCCTATCTTTGCCCATGCTTTTTCGAGCCGCCATCATCGCCCTGATTGCCAGCAGCAACCTTGCTGCTCAGTCCACCTCTACGGAAACGCTGGCCCTGCGCCTCGGTGGTGGTTTTGCCAGCACCAGCCACACGGGATCGATCAGCTCGGCAGGGGGCATCCTGGATTGTGGTTCTCTCACATCCGGCTCCGGAATGGGCCCGGGCGGCTATGCTGCCCTGGAGCTGCCCATCACCTCATGGGGCGCACTTGGTCTTGAAGTAGGACTTACGAATCGCAACGGCGCGTTCAGTCGTACCAACACCTATCCTTTGCGCGATACGGCCGCGGGCAAAGATGTGACCATGACCACCCAGTATACTCTCGATGCAACGATCTCGAACCTTGACGTTTCTGCGCAGCTGCAGCTTCCGATCATCGGAACCCTTCAGCGCAGAACGCTGGGCCTGAGCATCGGCCCGCGACTGGCCCTACCGATGACGGCAAGCTTTGCGCAACGCGAGAGCGTGGTGAGTCCCGAGAGCGCCGTGTTCCTCGAAAACGGCATTCCCGTTCAGGAGCGCCTCATCCGTGAGGGAGCGCTGCAGACCCGTTCTTCATTGCTGCTTGCCATTTCGGCAGGTGTGGAGTCGTTCATTCCGTTGTCGGACCGACTGAGCATCGTGCCTCGTGTGAGTGCGGATTATTTCCTGACCGACGTCGTGACCGATGCTGCGTGGAAGCCCTTTACGATCAGGGCAGATGTGGCATTACGACTATCGCTCACAAAGAAGCCCGTGTTTGCTCCGCCACCTCCGCCCCCTGTTATCGTAGAAGCACCAAGCAAGCCATCCTATGCACCGCCAATGCTTGTGCTGGAACCGCGGTCGTTTACCGGTGAGATCGTTACCGGAAATGTTCTGCGCGCATCAACGCCGATTGTGAATGCCGTGTTCTTCGATAGTGCTCGTGCGGATATCCCTGCAAGCTATCGCGTGCGGGCAGATGGATCTGCAATGAGCAGCGAAGCTGTTGCCGCCCATGATTGGATCCTTCCGCGCATCGCGGCCATCGTTGCATCGAATCCATCGGCACGCATTGTTCTGGAGGGGGCTACCAGCGGCACTGGAACAGAGCCCGAGGGATTGCCCCTTGCCAAGCGCCGCGCCGAAGCCGTTCGCGGAGCTCTTGTTGGCCTGGGCGTCCCCAATTCGTCGATCACCATCGCCCCGTCGGTATCGCCGCGCATTGCATCAAATGCCGATCTGCCGGGAGGGCGTGCCGAAAACCGCCGTGTTGACATTGTGGTACAGAATGCGCCTCTGCAGCGGTTTATTCTCACCGAGCAGTATGCAGAGCTGCGTGGTACGGCAACGGTTGCGTCTCGATTTCAAGGTGGACCCCCGGAGATGCGTCCGTCGAGTCAGGTCATCTCGGCAAATAAGCGCGACACTTCGGTCGGATCTCTTGATGCCGTTGTCGCGATTCCTGTAGAGATCATGCTTGACAATTCAGCCCGGCCCCCTGCCAGCATCAGTACCACGTCCTCTGCAGGTGGACAGTTCGCAGAAAAAGTTCTCATGATTGACGCCGGAAGTCTTGCGCGTCGCAGTAATGCCCTCGACATCTCCGAGTTTGAGGCGGTCATCCGTTTCGATTATAACAGTGCGGATCTGCTTGACAACGACAAGACGCTCCTGCGTCAGCTCACTGAACAGCTGCCAGAGGGTACGACGATTGTCATTGAAGGAAGCGCTGACGTACTTGGGACTCTCGAGCGCAACCGTCAGCTGTCGAGCAATCGCGCCGCAAACACCGAGGCCTACATCCGGTCGATCACAGCAAAGTCGTTCACCTTTGCCACAACATCGTTGGCCTCGCCATACAGTGATGCCACTCCGCAGGGACGCTTCCTGAATCGGAACATCCGCATCCGCCTGAAGTAATAAGCGCGGTGATCTGCGCGATGATCAGCCCTCTTTAGGGGGCTCCAGCAGACCCATCTGACGCTTGAGTTCGAGCAGATCCTGGTCCACCTTTCCGGTGGAGGAGAGCTTGCGGAATTCTTCGTCAAGCTGCGTGTTCTCGCCGGCAAGCTGCTCAAAAGCCGAAGCTTCGGCCTCGAGCTTCTCGATCTTGGCCTCGTACTTATCGAACTTGCTGAAGGCGTCTGTTCCGATACCGGCGGCTGACTTGGCAATCTGTGCCTGAGCCTTGGCTGCCTGCGAGCGCGCTATGAGCGTGCTCTGACGTGATCGCGCTTCGTCGAGCTTTCGCTTTATACCATCGAGCTGCTCACGGATCTTGGCCGTTGTTACCCGTGCCTGCTCATGCGTCGGCATCAGCTCGGCCACGTTCTTGTCGGCAATGGCTTTCTTTTCCAGTGCCGCACGGGCCAGATCATCCCGTCCGGCATTGAGCGCCTGCATGGCCTTCTCCTGCCAGCTTGCACTTTCGGCTTTCTGCGCCGTGATGCGCTTCTCGAGACCGCGCTCGTTGGCGATCGCGTTGGCAACGGCCAGCGTTGTCTGGTTCACGGATTCCTCCATGTCCAGCACGGCCTGCTTGAGCATCTTTTCCGGATCCTCGGCACGGTCCAAAGCATCATTCGCTCCGGCGCGGAACAGGTCGGTTATACGTGAAAAGATACCCATGGAAAGCCCCTTGCAAGAATCAGCAATAACTGCGGTCGAAGAACGATTCATCGGCCGATTTGTTTGACGAAAATACAGCAGTCAGGGGGCTGGGCGGTGGTATTTTTGCGTCATGCTTCCGTCCGAATCGATTGAACGTGTGGTTGAGCTGTTCGCTTCCCTACCGACCATTGGCAAGAAAACTGCCCGTCGACTGGCCTTCCATCTGCTGCGCCAGAGTGAGCAGGATGTAGAACAGTTTGCCACGGCTCTCACGGAAATGCGCTCACGCGTTCGGGAGTGCGGAGTGTGCCACACGTTTACGGATGCGGACGTTTGTGGCATCTGCGCATCGCCCAAGCGGACCCAGTCGGTGATCTGCGTTGTTGAGCAACCGTCGGACGTGATGGCCATTGAACGCACGGGCGACTTCCGTGGACGGTACCATGTGCTGCATGGCGCTCTGAGTCCGCTTGATGGCATCGGTCCGGAAGATCTGCGTCTGAAGGAACTGATCGCCCGCATGACGCCGGAGGTGGAGGAAGTGATCCTTGCCCTGAACCCGACGGTGGAAGGCGAGGTCACAACGCAGTACATCGCCAAGCTTAGCTCGCCGCTGGGAGTGCGCATTACGCGCATTGCACGGGGCGTGCCGATGGGTTCGGACCTAGAGTTTGCCGACGATGCAACGCTGGCTCGCGCCTTTGAGGGTCGCACACCACTATGAGCATCACGCCGGTAAACGAAGCGTCAACCTGGTACGCATCCTGGTTTGAATCGCCATGGTACATGCGCCTGTATCGGCATCGTGGAGATGAAGAAGCACGCCAAGTGGTGCAGCTGATTGACCACACCCTGCACATTCCCCATGGGTCGGATATCCTTGATCTGTGCTGTGGGTTTGGACGTCATACCATCGCCTTGGCCGAACGGGGCTATGCAGTTACCGGACTCGATTACTCGCGGCGCCTGATCGACCATGCTCGTGAGTTCAATGCTCACGAGAATGCGACCTACGTTGTAGGAGACATTCGAGGACCCTACCCAAAGCGCACCTATTCGCTGATCGCAAATCTGTTTACGAGCTTCGGCTACTTCGACCAACATGAAGAACACCAGAAAGTGTTCACGGCTATCCGCGACCATCTGCTGCCGGGCGGTCGACTGGTGATGGATTTCTTCAATAGCGAGGTGCTGAGAAAGACGCTTGTACCCGAATCGATGTCGATGATCGGCGAAACAACGGTCATCCAGGAGCGGTGGATCGAAGAACCATACGTGCGCAAGCGCATCACCATCAATGTGCCATGCCAGGCGGAGCATACCTTCGAAGAACGCGTCTGGATGTACTCACCAGAGCAGCTGCGCTCGATGATGGAGCAGGCGGGCCTGCACGTGGTCCGTTCGTTCGGCTCGTACGACGGTGATCCGTTCATGCATGATGAGTCGGCACGCATCATCATCATTGCCGAATCACCACAGGGATGAGATCGCTCGGTCTCATCCTTATTGTGCTGACACTCCTTGAAGGGGGCTGCGCAACACGCACGCCAGAGGAGCCATCCGGTGACCGCGGAACCTATGAGCCACCAACAAGCCCCCTGATCGTTATCGACAATCTTCGCAACGCCGTCGTGGAGAAGAATACCCAGAACTACATGCTCTGCCTTGCCGATCCTTCGCGAAGCGCAGCAAGCTTTGTGCTGGAGCCATCTGCCGAGGTGGGTGCTCGCTACCAGGCAGTATTTGGCTCCTGGTCGGCCGACAAAGAACGACAGGCCTTTCTGAGCATGACAAGCCGACTTCCCGTTGACCAGCGGCCGAGTCTGCTGTTTACCAACACGCAGGTTGCGTTCTCATCACCCGATTCACTGGTATGGGTAAGCGACTACGAACTCCGCGTCCAACTGAACATCAGCACACTGCCGTCGCAACTCACCGGGACCATGGCACTGACGATCATGCCCGAGAAGAGCGGACTATGGAGCATTGCGCGCTGGCGCGACGCGAAGCGACCAGGTGACACCGTCGAATCAACCTGGTCGCTCCTGAAGGGTCAGCTTTCAAACTGACCCCGTGCGCGCACGCCGAGTGGCCCGTGCGGACCCGTCATCGTCCGTATTGATCGTGATAGGTTGGCGGAAGATCAAGGGCATACTTAACGGCAAGCCCCATTCGCAGGACATTGGTTTTCCAGTCACGATTGTAAAGAATGTTCGTAATGGCATAGGTGAACTGCACCTCCGGCGCAATCGTCCATTCGGGCATATTGGGTAGTGCAAAGTCATAACTGATGCCGGCATTGACGCCGAACTGGATGTTTCGCACATCCGACATGAATCCCGTTTGCACATTGCGCTCGCGCGACCCGTCGCGATACGTGATCGTTGATGGAGAGGCGATGGACTCCTTCTGGGTGAATGACGTGCCGGTGATGTATCCGCATTGGATTCCAAGTCCGATATCAAAGCCCTGAACGTCGAAGCTTGCGCCCGGCTCTATGAACACCGCATGCACCGTGGTCGACAGGTCATGACGCAACGTCAGCTGACGCGACGCAAGCTCACCGTTATACGCCCAGAGAGATTCGTCGCTGGAAAAGTCGCCCCCTAACTGTGTGTACATCAGACGCACGTAGGGTGTTACCCCCATCGTTAGAGGCACCTCCACGATGCCATCGATCGAGTACCCGGTCTTTTGGGCATTTCCATAGCCAAGGCAGCAGCTCTCGGTTTGCGGTAACGACTGGAAGTCTGCGCGGAGGTAGCGCTGGTCAAATGATGCGGCGATGCCCAAACGGATCTTCTCATACATGAGCGTCGGGCGTGTCTGTGCATGCACAACGGTCAGGAGAGCTGCCGCTCCCGCAAGTCCCGCAAGGCATCGCCGCACGGTGGTCAGCACACAAGTGTTGGTGAATGTCGATGTCATGGGGCTCTCCTATCGCATGATGATGAACTGTTCAGCAACGGAGTGGCTCTCCGTGCGCACCGACATCACATAGGCACCTGCCGCAAGGTCCATTGTTGTAAAGGGCAGACGGAACTCGCCAGCCGCAACCGGGCCTGCGTAGATCTGACGAAGCGGCGCACCATCGGCACTGTAGATCACAACACGGATCACTTCATCTTGACCGAACAGGCACACCACTTCTCCTTTGTCAGCTACGGGGCTTGGCGTTATCCGCAGGATCGGATGTCCGGCAACGGCTGTTAGGCGCGGACCACCGGCCTTACAGATGCTGAGATCGGTGAACGATCCACTCTCGGTGTAGATGCGCATGCGCGTATCATCAACCCAGGAGAACGACTCGAACTCGAGTGCCGTAGCCGTGTCATTCCCAAGCCGTACAAAGGCATTGAAGGATGTCAACTGCTGAATGGTGTCGGCAACCGTGCCGGTAAACGTTACGATGTAGTAGTTATCGGCCTCCTCGAGATTCGCAACGCCACGGGGCTCCAGCATCGACTTGTTGAAGCGCACGCGGGCCTTCCAGTTCTTGAGTCCACCAACAAAGAGCTTCTGTGTGGAGACCATCGATATCGGAATCGTGATGGTTTCTCCATTGCGTCCGGTGATGTGTGGCATCGAAACGGTTGTATGCCAACCGTCGGCGTCATGAATCCGATTGGCCGCGTACCAAAAGCCTTGTTCCAGATGTTTGGGATGACGTTGAACAATGCCCGTCACTGGTTGTCCGAGCGAGCCATTCATCTGGTACGATGCTATGGCGCACGTTCCGCCACCGTTGCTGATGAGGCTCTTACCGATCAACTTCTGCGCATGTGCCACGGGGCTCAACCAGGCCAGCGTGCAGGCGCTGAGAATCATGGCCGGGAGAAGGATGCGATGTTTCATGGCTTTGCCTTCTCTGGTTTAGTTATTATGGGTGATCTCGACCCAGCGCTGCAGCGAGGCGATGTACACAAACATGATCAGACCGTTCGTGTTCAGTGTCCGGCTGGCGATAAATAGTTCAAGCTGATTCGCCGTTGTTGAGCGACCGTCGTTGCTAAAGAACTTGAGCTGCTTGCCAGATCCGTTGAACAGGATCAGCAGGCGTCCATCGGAGCCCCCTGCAAAGCCGGTGACATCTGTTTGGACCGTTGCGTTGATGAACCGTACGAGTCCGGCATCCGGGAGGTTCAGGTTGTTGATCACCCCGGCCGGAGCCTGCGTGAGGCTCACGTCGATCACAGCACCCTCTCGCAGATACACGCCCGTAGGGAGTTCACCCTTCTTCGTATTGGTCCACTTCTGCGTTGTATCGTTCCACGTCAGCACATCCTGATTCGACAGCGTCATGCTCGAGTCGATGAGCTTATTCTGGATCTTCTGCACCGTTGGATTCGGATAGGTTCCCTTGAGGTCACCACCGGCTGCACCGGTTGGTGAGCTCGATCCAGGAGCAGCAGGTTCCCAGGAACTCGTCGTGCTGTTCCAGGTGAGTACATTGCCCGATGCCGGCGCTGCCGTCGAAACGGTGCGGCCTTGAATGCGATTGACCGTTGGATTCGGATAGGTTGACGATAGATCGCCACCGGCTGCACCGCCGGGAGATGTACCGGAGATCGTAACGTTTGTGACGTTCGTGAGACGACCGTCAGCGTCGACTGTCAGCTGTGGTACCTGCGTAGTTGTACCATACGTTCCGCTCGTCACCGCCGTTGATGCCAGCTCGGCAGCTCCCACCGCGTCGGATGCGATCTGCAGATTCATCGTGTTCACGTTACCCGTCACCGTGACATCCGTTCCGGCAGCAGTTGCCGGCACGATGGTAACGTTCGTGGCCGAGGTTAAGCGTCCCTTCGCATCGACGCTAAACTGTGGCACAGCGCTCGTGGTTCCGTACGTGCCGGCACTGACGCCGGTAGTGGTCAGGGTTGGGTTCGGGTAGGTGCCCGTGAGGTCGCCCCCGGCTGGACCCGAGGGGGCGGCACCCGAGATGGTAACGTTGGTGGCATTGGTGATCCGTCCGTCGGCATCAACGGAGAACTGAGCTACCTGAGTGGCAGATCCGTAGGTGCCGCTTGAGACCGTGGTCGATGCAAGTTCCGTCGGACCTACTACGTCGGCACCAAGCTGCAGATTCATGGTATTGATGTTGCCGCTTACGGTAACGTCTGTAGCGGCCGCTGTCGATGGAACGATGGTGACATTCGATGCCGAGGTCAAACGGCCCTTAGCGTCAACGGTGATCTGTGATACGGCAGTGGGCGAACCATAGGTACCAGCGGTCACACCGGTGAGACTCAGCGTCGGATTGGGATACGTACCGGCCAGGTCGCCATCGGCAGCACCACCTGGCGTGACGCCCGATATCGTGACGTTGCTAACACTCGTTAAACGTCCATCGGCATCAACGGTCAGCTGTGGCACTTGGGTGTTTGATCCATAGGTCCCAGTGGTAACGGTTGTTGGAGCAAGCTCGGCGGAGCCTACAACGTCCGTGCCGAGCTGCAGATTCATGGTATTGATATTGCCACTGACGGTAACGTCTGTGCCTGCCGCTGTCGATGGAACGATGGTCAGGTTCGATGCAGATGTCAGGCGTCCCTTGGTATCAACGGTGATCTGTGGAACGGCACTTGTTGAACCATACGTACCGGCACCAACGCCGGTGGTGACCAGCGTGGGATTTGGATACGTACCCGTAAGATCGCCCCCTGCGGCGCCCGACGGAGCGATGCCGGAGATTGCCACGTTCGTTGCTGCGGTAATCCGACCATCAGCGTCCACCGTGAACTGGGCCACCTGCGTTGTAGTGCCATAGCTGCCGGCTGAAACCGCCGTGGGTGCCAGCTCGACAGGCCCAACAACGTCGGCACCGAGTTGCAGATTCATCGTGTTGATGTTTCCAGTTACCGTTACGTCAGTTCCGGCGGCAGTTGCCGGCACGATGGTTACGTTCGTGGCCGAGGTCAAACGTCCCTTCGCATCGACGTTGATCTGTGGCACTGCGCTCGTTGTTCCGTACGTGCCGGCACTGACGCCGGTGGTGGTGAGAGTCGGATTGGGATAGGTGCCTGTTAGGTCGCCACCTGCTGCACCGCCCGGAGCTGTGCCAGAGATAGTGACGTTGGTGGCATTCGTAATCCTTCCGTCCGCATCGACGGTGAATTGTGCCACCTGAGTGGCTGAACCATAGCTGGCGGCGGTAACGGCTGTAGATGCAAGTTCGGTCGGGCCAACGACGTTAGCTCCGAGTTGCAGGTTCATGGCGTTAACGTTACCGGTTACCGTGACGTCCGTGCCGGCTGAAGTTGACGGTACGATCGTAACATTGGAAGCGTTGGTTAGGCGTCCCTTTGCGTCAACGGTGAACTGCCCGACCTCGAATGAGCTTCCGTACGTACCAGCACTCACCGTCGTAGGTGCTAACGTCGGATTCGGATACGTGCCGGTAAGATCGCCTCCTGCCGCACCGCCCGGACTTGTTCCCGTGATCGTAACGTTCGTGACAGATGTCAGACGGCCATCGGCGTCAACGGTCAGCTGTGGAATCTGCGTGGCCGATCCATAGGTGCCCAGAGTAACTCCTGACGAAGAGAGTTCGGTGGCTCCGACCGTGTTTGCTCCGATCTGCAGGTTCATTGTATTCACGTTACCAGTCACTGTAACATCGGAAGCGCCGCTGGTCAGCGGAACTATCGTCAGATTTGAGGCAGACAGTACCCGCCCCTTCGCATCAACGGTGATCTGTGGTACGGCATAGGTTGTGCCATACTGATCGGCCACCACGCCTGTTGCGATCAGCGATGGATTCGGGTAGGTGCCCGTAAGGTCACCGCCCGCAGCGCCACCCGGAGTTGTGCCGGCGATCGTCACATTCTGTGCCGACGTCAGACGTCCGTCCGCGTCAACCGTGAACTGTCCGATCTGTGTTGCCGAGCCATACGTGCCGGCACTAACGGTTGTAGCAGCCAGTTCCGGAGCGCCCACCACCGATGAACCGAGCTGAAGATTCATGGTGTTGATGTTGCCCGTTACCGTTACATCCGTGCCTGCGGCCGTTGCCGGCACGATGGTCACGTTCGTGGCCGCGCTCAGACGTCCCTTCGCATCGACGGTGAACTGTCCAACCTGACTATTGCTACCGTAGGTACCGGAGGAGACGCCCGTTGTTGTTAGTGTCGGATTCGGATAGGTGCCGGTAAGGTCGCCCCCTGCCGAACCTCCCGGAGTTGTTCCGGAGATGGTCACATTCTGTGCCGCCGTCACACGACCATCTTGGTCGATGGTCAGCTGCGGGATCTGCGTAGTTGTTCCGTACACGCTAGGTGTAACGCCGGTCGATGCCAGCTCAACCGGCCCGACGACGTTTGGACCGAGCTGCAAGTCCATGGTGTTGATGGTACCCGACACCGTTACATCGGATGTGAGCGACGTCACGGGCTGGATCATCACATCCGTTGCAGCGAGCACTCGCCCCTTACTGTCAACGGTAATCTGTGCAACCTGACTCGGCGAACCATAGGTTCCAGAGGTAACGCCCGTTGTGATCAGCGATGGGTTTGGATAGGTACCCGTCAGGTCTCCTCCGGCTGGACCTCCGGGAGTTGTCCCCGTGATGGTTGCCGACGTCAGTGCCGTGACGCGTCCGTCCTGATCAATGGTCACGACAGGAACAGCCGAAGCCGAGCCGACAGGACCAATTGCGCTCATGTGCAAGTCGCTAAGCTCAGCGGCTCCGACACGTCCAGACTTGATCTGCAGGTCCATGGAATCAAGATGTCCGCTGACCGTGAGGTCAGACGCAGTGATCGTACCGGGATGCTCGATCTTCGATGCGTCGATAACGGTCATCGATGATGAGTTGTTGATGGCATTGATGATCGATGGTCCGGCTGCCGCAATGTTGATCGTCGGATTCGGATACGTTCCCGTAAGGTCGCCCCCTGCCGAACCTCCCGGAGTTGTTCCGGAGATGGTCACATTCTGTGCGGCTGTCAGTCGTCCATCGGCATCGACCGTAAACTGTGGTACTTGCGTTGCCGTTCCGTATGACCCCGCTGCAACGGTTGTCGACGTCAGCTCATCGCTTCCGACGGTGTTGCTCTTGAGCTGGAGATTCATCGAGTTGATGATCCCGGTGACGGTCATATCAGAACCGGCAGCCATCACCGGTGTAATGC
>VEQR01000138.1 GCA_018883125.1 Candidatus Kapaibacterium sp. | reverse complement strand
GCCGTGATCTGTCCGGTAAGCTTCACCTCGTCGGTAAATGGCTGCGGCTGAATCACCATGGCCTCCACCGCGGGCACCGGCATCGCCGCCGGACCGCCGCCCGGGGCTGCCGGACGCTTTCCATCGGGTCCCGCACTGCCGGCCCCGGAACGCCACTTCCAGACCCCAACGACCACGAGCAGAACCATCCCTGCGATCAGGGCAATTTTGCGAGTATTCATTCAGCAAACTTCGGGAATTTTTCCCATGCTATTTTTGCGGCTGCTTCGTCGTGGCATCCGCTCACGAACAGCAATTCATCACCCAGGATTTACGGAAATCGCCATGCGCTTCCTCACCACGCTCCTCCTCGCAGTCCTTCTGCCACTGTCCCTCATTGCCGCCGACCAGAAGATCACATTAAAGGTCTCCGGGAACTGTGGGTCATGCAAAAAACGTATCGTCAAAGCCGCCGAATCTATCGACGGCGTCACCGATGCCGCTTGGGACAAAAAGACCAAGGTCTTCACCGCTGTCTATGATGATTCAAAGGTCAAACCAGATGCCATCAAGAAGGCCATTGCCGCCGCCGGCTACGATGCCGACGACGTCAAGGGCAACGACGATGCCTACAGCAAGCTCCCCGACTGCTGCCGGTATCGCGATGGATCGCATGAGTGACCTCGCCGTCATTCCCGCGAAAGCGTGAATCCATCTCGTCATCCCGTCACCCCGGGCCAAGGCCCGGGGCTAATAACCCCGGCACCTCGTCACTCTGTGACTCCGTCACTCCGTAACTCCGTCACTCTGTAACTCCGTAACTCCGTAACTCACACCCGACATGCACTCCGACATCTTCGAACACCGCCATCACGGACTTTCCCACGCCGACATTCAGGCCATGCTTGCGGCTGTCGATGCGTCGAGCATTGACCAGCTGGTGGAGCAGACGGTACCGTCACAGATACGGCTCGAGAAGCCCCTTGACCTGCCGTCGCCGCTGACGGAGATCGAGATGCTGGCAGAGCTGAAGTCGATCGCCTCAACGAATACGATCGCACGGTCGTACATCGGCATGGGCTATTACGACACCGTCACGCCGCCGGTGATCCTGCGCAACCTGATCGAGAATCCGGGATGGTACACGCAGTACACGCCCTACCAGGCCGAGATCGCTCAGGGTCGACTCGAGAGTCTTCTGAACTTTCAGACGTTGGTAACGGACCTGACGAAGATGGACATTGCCGGTGCGTCGCTGCTTGATGAAGCAACGGCTGCTGCAGAAGCAATGCACATGATGTATGCCTCTCGCGGCAGTGCTGTGAAGACGGCCACTACGCTCTTCGTCGATTCGAACGTGTTTCCGCAAACGCTTGAGGTGATCCGCACGCGGGCGCTTCCGCTGGACATCACCATCGTTGTCGGCGATTGGAAGTCGGTACAGTTCGATGGTTCGATCTTCGGGGCATACGTTCAGTATCCTGCCGGCGACGGGTCGGTACGAGATTACACGGAGTTCTGTGAACGCGCTCATGCAGGGGGCGCTCTGGTAACGGTCGGCACGGATCTTATGGCGCTAACGCACCTGACGCCTCCGGGCGAATGGGGTGCGGACGTGGCGGTGGGCTCGGCCCAGCGTCTCGGTGTGCCGCTCGGATATGGTGGACCGCACGCGGGCTTTCTTGCAACGCGCGAGGCCTACAAGCGCATCATTCCCGGACGTATCATCGGCGTCAGCGTCGATGCCCAAGGCAACCTTGCTCTTCGCATGGCCCTGCAGACGCGCGAGCAGCACATTCGCCGTGATAAGGCTACGTCCAACATCTGCACTGCACAGGCGCTGCTGGCCAACGTCTCGGCCATGTATGCCGTGTATCACGGACCCGAGGGTCTGCGCGGCATTGCTCATCGCATTCACACGCTCACCTCGGTGCTTGCATCAGGTCTTGCATCGCTCGGCTACACCATGTGCAACGACACGTGGTTCGATACTCTCTGCATCAATGCCGATCCAACAGCGGTTCGTGCGGCCTGCGAGCCCCATTCCATCAACTTCCGCTACCGCAGCGACTGCGCCTGCGTTGGCGTGTCGCTTGACGAGACCACGACCGTTGCTGATGTGCAAGACGTTCTCAATGTCTTTGCCTCGGTGAAGGGGGCTTCTGCGCCCGCCGCTTCGGAACTACTGCATGCTGCTACAAGCGGCCTTCCGGCATCGCTTGTTCGCACGTCGGCATACCTTACGCATCCGGTGTTCAACAGCTACCACACCGAGCACGAGATGCTGCGCTACATGAAGCGTCTCGAGAATAAGGACCTGTCGCTGACGCATTCGATGATCTCGCTCGGCTCGTGCACGATGAAGCTGAACGCAACGGCCGAGATGATTCCGATCACGTGGCCTGAATTCAACAGACTCCATCCGTTTGCACCGACGTCGCAGACGCAGGGATATCAGCGGATCTTCTCCGAGCTCAGCACGTGGCTGAACGAGATCACCGGCTTTGACGCCTGCTCACTGCAGCCGAATGCGGGGGCCCAGGGTGAGTATGCCGGACTTTGGGCCATCCGTGGCTTCCATCATGCACGGGGCGAGCAGCACCGCAAGGTGGTGCTCATTCCGTCGTCGGCCCACGGTACCAACCCCGCCTCAGCCGTTATGGCCGGCATGAAGGTTGTGGTGGTCAAGAGCGATGCACATGGTCACGTGGACGTGGCCGACCTTAAGGCCCAGGCCGAAGCACACTCGGCAAACCTTGCCGCCCTGATGGTCACCTACCCGTCAACCCACGGCGTGTTTGAAGAGGCGATCAAGGACATCTGCGCCATCGTGCACGAGCATGGTGGACGCGTGTACATGGACGGCGCGAACATGAATGCACAGGTGGGTCTAACATCACCACGGTCCATCGGCGCTGACGTGTGTCACCTGAACCTGCACAAGACGTTCTGCATCCCTCATGGAGGGGGCGGTCCGGGAATGGGTCCGATCTGCTGCACGGCAGAGCTCGCCCCCTACCTGCCGTCTCATCCGGTCGTCAACCCGATCGACGTCACGCACGTGGGTCCGGTATCGGCCGCACCATGGGGCTCAGCATCCATCCTGCTCATTTCTTGGGCATACATCCGCATGATGGGCGGTACGGGGCTAACCAACGCCACCAAGCGTGCCATCCTGAATGCGAACTACATCAAGAGCCGCATCGAAGGTCACTACTCGATCCTTTACACCGGCACCAACGGACGCTGCGCTCACGAGATGATCGTGGACCTGCGCGAGTTCAAGCAGCGCGGGGGCATCGAGGCAGAGGATGTGGCTAAGCGCATGATGGATTACGGCTATCACGCGCCAACACTCAGCTTCCCTGTTCCGGGCACCATCATGATCGAACCAACCGAAAGCGAAAGCAAGGCCGAGCTCGACCGGTTCATTGAGATGCTTCTGTCGATCCGTACCGAGATTGAGAATGTCTGCACCGGCACGATCGATGCCAAGGACAACCCGCTCAAGAACGCCCCGCACACCATGTTCGTTGTCACGGCAGACACATGGGAGCACACGTACTCACGTCAGACCGCCGCCTTCCCCCTCCCATGGGTACGCGACCGGAAGTTCTGGCCATCCATCGGCCGCGTGGACAACGCCCATGGAGACCGCGTGCTGATCTGCACATGCCCGTCGATTGAGGAATATGTGTGATGAGGTACTGAGGTACTGAGGTACTGAGGTACTGAGGTACTGAGGTACTGAAAGACATTGAGTCAGATTTGCCGGTGTATCGTTTACACGGGCTTTTACATCGCACTGTCATACAGAAGACGAGGCACGTTTGTGGTCGCAAATAGTCATCAGTCCATTCGCGAAACCGTGATTCCGTAACTCCGTAACTCCGTAACTCCGTAACTCCGTAACTCCGTAACTCCGTAACTCCGTAACTCCGTAACTCCGTAACTCCGTAACTCCGTAACTCCGTAACTCCGTAACTCCGTAACTCCGTAA
>VEQR01000137.1 GCA_018883125.1 Candidatus Kapaibacterium sp. | reverse complement strand
GACTTGAGCGCCATGAGCTCTTTTTCGAGCTGTTTGATGCGTTCTGCCTGACGCGCCATGTCATCGCGAAGTACGGCACGCTGCAAATCCAAATCCTTCAGCCACTGCGGAATACTCCGTCCGGCAATGGCTTCAATGCGTCGCACCCCGCTGGCCACGCTGGATTCACTGAGAATCTTAAACAGGCCGATCTCGCTGGTGTTGCGCACGTGCGTTCCACCGCAGAACTCAACCGAGAACTTCTCGTCGATGAAGACCACACGGACGCTGTCGCCGTACTTGTCTCCGAAGAACATCTTGACGTTCGGAACGGTTCGGGCTTTTTCGATGGGCATCTCTTCGATGTGCACGGGAACGGACTCGAATATCTTTTCGTTGACCATCTGCTCGATGGCAACGATGTCGTCTTCCCGCACTCGTTCAAAGTGCGTGAAGTCAAAACGCAGCCGCTCAGGCTCGACGAGCGACCCCGACTGCTGAACATGTGTTCCGAGGACACGTCGCAGCGCCTCGTGGAGAATGTGCGTCACGGAGTGCTCACGCTCAATGTCGCGCCGGCGCGGCACGTCAATTCGAGCAAGAGCAACATCGCCAACGTTGGCATCAACCTCTGCGTCGCAGATGTGCACAATGGCATCGCCAGACTTGCGCACGTCTTCGATGCGGTAGGAAGAGCCCCCTACTGTGAGCGTGCCGGTATCGGATACCTGACCGCCCATCTCGACGTAAAATGGTGTTTCGGCTAGCACGATGGAGTTCCCTGAAACATGGAGAATGCTTGTTGCACTCTCTACGTGCGAATAACCGACAAAACGTGACGCGGCATCGATGGATGTCATCACGGCTTCCTGCGCATGAGACTTGCGAGCAGCCCGCGAACGGGCGCGCTGCTCGTCGAGCAGGCGGTCGTACTCGGCCACATCCACCTGCAGTCCACGCTCGCGCGCGATGAGCTGCGTTAGGTCAAGCGGAAAACCAAACGTGTCATACAGCTCAAACGCATCAGCGCCGGACACGGTATCACCCTGCATTGACAGTGTGTCGAATCGCTGCAAACCCCTTTCGAGCGTGGCCAGGAAGGACTCTTCCTCGGCACGCACAACACGCTCGATCAGGTCGCGACGTTCAATGATCTCGGGAAACACGTCGCCCATTGTCTCACAAAGGATGCCAACATGCTTCCAGAGCACAGGCTCGGTTAGACCAAGGTTGCGAGCATAGCGTGCTGCCCTGCGTAAAATGCGGCGCAGCACATAGCCCCTTCCCTCGTTACCGGGCATTGCACCGTCAGCAATGGCAAAGGAAAGTGTGCGGATGTGATCGGCAATAACGCGCATGGCTACGCCATCGGGATGGTCGAGCTCGGTGCGGTACACGCGACCGCAGAGTGACTCCGTGAAGCTCAGTAAGGGGCGAAACACATCTGTGTCGTAGTTGGAATCCTTCCCCTGCATCACAGCACACAGGCGCTCGAACCCCATTCCGGTGTCCACGTGCTTCGATGGCAACTCTTCGAGCGTTCCGTCGGCCTTGCGGTTGTATTGGATGAAGACGTTGTTCCAGATCTCGATCACTTCCGGCACGCCGGCGTTAACGAGCGGCCCGCCACTGAGGTCGGGCGTACGGTCGAAGTGGATCTCTGTGCACGGACCACATGGCCCCGTCTCACCCATCTCCCAGAAGTTATCCTTCTCGTCAAATCGGTGAATGCGCGACTCAGGCAGATACTGCCTCCATATCTCGTAAGATTCGTCGTCCGTTCGATAGACGGTTGCATGGAGACGCTCGGCGGGAAGCTTCATGACGGAGGTCAGCAGCTCCCACGACCACGCAATGGCCTCGGTCTTGAAGTAGTCACCAAAACTCCAGTTGCCAAGCATCTCGAAGAACGTGTGGTGGTAGGTGTCATAGCCTACCTCTTCGAGGTCGTTGTGCTTGCCCGATACGCGGATGCACTTCTGCGTGTCGGCAGCACGCGTATAGTCGCGCTTACCCGTGCCAAGGAACACATCCTTGAACTGGTTCATTCCGGCGTTGGTGAACAGCAGAGTCGGGTCTCCATGCGGAACAACCGGGGCTGACGGCACGATTCGGTGGCCGCGCTCTGCAAAAAACGTCAGAAATGTCTGGCGGATCTGTCGGGATGTCATATCAATGGAATGGGCTGTTGATTTTCAGGTTTGAACCCGCAAAACTACGCTAATTCGCCATGCCGATTCTGGAGCTTTGATTGATATCGTAGCACGTGAAGGCCATCTAGGCCCGTGTGCTAAACTCCCCAACCGGCAATCTGGCTCTTGTGACATGCATACTGACGCTTTTGTGGCACCGATGCTCGCCAGAATGCTCGTTGCCGACCCAATTATCAAGCGCAGCGTCGAGCCAGCTAGTGTCATCCGTCACGGTTAACTTTGCCGTATGCCAATCCTGCCTGAGCATGCGCAGCAATGCGTCGCAACATTCTCAAAGCCCCCGAAGGGGGCCGAGCACGTGCGCCTCGTGGTGTATGCCGAGCGCAGAGCGGCGGTCTGGGAACTGCGCATTATGCGGTTCACCCACCGTCAGTCGTTTACAGACCCGGCCGGCAACGGTGTGGAATCGATGGATTCCGTCATCGAACGTTTCCTTAACGACGGATGGGGTCAGGTGCTTCTGCAGACCCCCGAGGCTGACGCGCATATCCTGCAGAAGTTCAAGCAGGGGGCGTGGCGGAGAACTGTGCGAACGGGAAAGCCGTCGCGACACGAATGGAGCAACCTCACCCACGACCGCGTGAAGCGACGCGCGCTTGATCCCATAACCGACGCTTCACTGCTGACCGCACTCGACATCGCGGACGCGGCCGGTGTCATCCGCACCGGCATGTCCGATAAATACCGACAGATCTGTCACCTCATCGACATTGCCCGGACGTCGATCACGGCTACCGAGGTGCGCATCGTTGACGCAGGATGCGGTAAAGCATATCTCTCGTTGGCCCTTGCTTATGTGCTTGAGCGCGACGGTTGTACCGTGCATCTGCATGGCGTGGATGCCAATGCCCATGTGATCGATCATTGCCGAAATGTTGCCGCCCAGATCGGTCTCAAGGGGGCGTCCTTTCAGTGCGGTATGATCAACGAAACGTCGCTACCGTGGGAACCTACGCAGAATACTGTGGATGTGCTTATTGCCCTTCATGCCTGTGACACGGCAACCGATGATGCTCTTGCTCTTGCACTACGCCTTGGCGCTACAACAATCCTTGTAGCGCCGTGCTGTCACCACTCCGTACAAAAGCAACTCCAGAGAGAGCGCGTTCCCGTCTGGGCTCGCCCCTTACTTGATGATGGCATCACGAAGGAACGGCTGGGTGACCTGCTTACAGACACACTGCGACGTGATCTTCTGCGGTCATGGGGCTATTCAGCACACCTTGAGGAATTCGTATCATTCGATCATACACCCAAGAACATCCTTCTGCGCGCCCAGCGCGTGAGCATGACGAACCATGATCGTGCACGATACCGTTCAACAGTGCACGAAATGGTCGAGGCATGGGGCGTAGCCCCGCGTCTTGTTGAACTCCTGAAACACGTATCGTCAGATCTGGTCTAACCCCCTGCTGTCATCCACAACCGTCGAACTATGAACCATCTTCTTCGTCTCCTGCTCGTACTTCTGATCGCTTCCGGAGCTCTTCGGGCTCAGGATCGGTACCGCGTACATTTTGATATTGCCGGTTCTCGCGACGGTAAGCTCCGCGTAATGATCTTCCCGCCAACGATCACCGAGGATAGCGTCACATGGGTGTTCCCGGTGTCCGTGCCCGGTACGTATGAAGAGCACTTTTGGCATCGACTGGTGAGTGGATTCCGCGCCTACGACTCCAAGTCGATCGAACTGCCGGTTCATCGCTCTGTGGATTCCCAGTTCGTGGTGAAGCAGGCACGCAATCTGCGCTATGTCACCTACGAACTCGATGATTCGTTTGACGATACAACAGGACGTCTGAACATCTTCGCTCCGGCTGGTACGGCGTTTGAGAAGGATAGCATTTTCGTGCTCAATCACGGCGGAGTTGTCTGCTACATCGACGGCATGCAGAAGA
>VEQR01000136.1 GCA_018883125.1 Candidatus Kapaibacterium sp. | reverse complement strand
CGGCAAGCTTCAGGATCACGTCCTTCGGACTCGTCCAGCCGCTCATGGTGCCGGTGAGCTTCACGCCGATGAGCTTCGGCATCTGCAGTTCCCATGGCATGCCGGCCATCACGTCAACAGCGTCTGCACCGCCAACACCGATGGCGATCATCCCCAAGCCCCCTGCATTCGGCGTGTGAGAATCGGTACCGATCATCATGCCGCCCGGGAAGGCATAGTTCTCGAGAACAACCTGGTGGATGATGCCGGCGCCCGGCTTCCAGAAGCCGATGCCGTACTTCTTGGAGACCGATGCGAGGAAGTCGAACACTTCCTTGTTCTCTTCGAGCGACTTATCGAGGTCCGACTTCGCACCGTGTTCGGCGCGGATCAGGTGGTCGCAGTGCACGGTGCTCGGCACGGCAACCTGCGGGATGCCGGCCGACATGAACTGCAGCAGCGCCATCTGAGCGGTTGCGTCCTGCATCGCAACGCGGTCGGGGTTGAAGTCCACATACGCATTGCCACGTGCATGCGGCGCGGACGGAAGCTCTGCCATATGGGCATAGAGTACCTTTTCGGCAAGGGTCAGGGGGCGACCCAGCACGGTACGTGCTGCGGCAACCTTGGCCGGCAGCTCGCCGTATACCTTGCGGATCATATCAAGATCTTGTGTCATGAGGGCATTCTCCTGTGACTGAAAACATGTTTAGGTTCTGGGGATGTACACCACGTTGTCGAGTCCGTTAAGATCGACGTCGTGGGTGTAGAGAGTTGCTTTGTTCTGCCATGCCGTGGCACAGACAATCGCATCGGCTGATGAGAGATTCAGGTTTACGGCCAGCTGAGCGGCGTTGAGTGCCACGTCCGCCGTGAGTGGCACAACCTCGTGCTGTTGCATGAGCGATACGGCACGGAGTGTGTGCTCACTATCGAACCGACGCAGCAGGTCGCGCGAGACCTCAAAGATCGTGATCGACGGGACGATGATCGTTGCCGATGAGACGATCTTGACGTACGAGCGCGCTGCCGGTGATCCGAGGAAGTACTCTATCCAGCATGACGAGTCGAGCACGGCCCGATGGTTGTGGGGTATCACTCTGCCTGATCCTTCTCGCGCTCGAGTTTCACATCAAGCCCCTTGAGAAATCCGAATGCTTCATCTGCTGACAGCACGGGAACGATGACCATAGCACCCTTCCATTCCATGAAGGTGACCTTCTGTCCGGGCTTTATATCCATCCGCTCTCGCAGTTCCTGCGGGATGACGATCTGGAACTTCGGTGAAACGGTGACTGTGGTGCTCATATGGGTATCGAACGGAATGTCGTATGACGACGATTGATCGATGCAAATATCGTAAAACGCATTGATACGGCTGGGGTGTTTACTCCCAAAGACATCACAATACCTTGAAAATTGAAACTCTGACTTTCGATTTTCAAGGTATATTTGGGAATGATCCTACGTCAAGAGCGATTAGAACGCATTACGACGGCGCTGGAGCGTAGCCCTATTGTGTTGCTCTCAGGTCCACGGCAGTGTGGTAAGACCACACTAGCTCGGGAGTTTGTCCCATCGGACTCGCTGAACTACTTCGACTGCGAGGAACCGATCAGTTTGGCCCGTTTGCAGGAGCCGATGACGGCGCTATCCGGATTACGCGGAACCATCGTCATCGACGAGGTCCAGCGAAGGCCCGATCTTTTCCCGGTATTGCGGGTGCTAGCGGACAGATCCGACGTTGATGCTCGCTTTCTTGTACTTGGAAGTGCCTCTGGCACACTTCTGCGGCAAACGTCAGAAAGTTTGGCGGGAAGATTGGAAGTCGTACCGATGGAGGGCTTCATTATCGGAGAGGTCCCACACGAAGACAATCAGCGCCTTTGGCTTCGTGGAGGGTTTCCACGCTCGTTCCTTTCGAAGAATGATGCTGACAGTTGGGAATGGCGGAAGCAATTCGCCGCTACGCTCATTGAGCGCGACCTACCAACGTGGGGGGTGCGTGTTGCAAGCGCCACATTGATGCGTTTCTGGCAGATGCTTGCACACTACCATGGTCAGATATGGAATGCATCCGAGATCAGCAGTGCCATGGGGCTGAGTCAGCCTGTCGTGAGAAACTATCTCGACATCATGACCGATGCACTTGTTGTGCGACAATTGCAGCCGTTTCACGCAAACGTATTGAAACGTCAGGTGAAGTCTCCAAAGATCATGATACGCGATAGCGGACTGCTTCATCAGTTACTTGGCATTAAATCGGAGCGAGACCTCCTGCACCACCCACGGCATGGTGCTTCATGGGAAGGATGGATCATAGAGAGCATTCTCTCCATGGTGCAACCTGATGCACATTGGTTTTGGGCAACACATGCCGGAGCGGAGATCGATCTTGTTCTTGAGGTAGGGGGCCGCCAAATCGGTATTGAAGTAAAGCGGACGGATCAACCAAGAATCACGCCGTCTGTTACTTCCGCCCTAAAGGACCTGGAACTTGATGATGTATACATCGTCTACGCAGGAACGAAGTCCTTTGCACTGGCACCCAACATTCATGCCTGCGCCAAAGAGGACATAGCAGCTCTCATACTCAAGAACGGCGTTCACTGAGCTCCAGTCGGCGGAGGGTAATCGCGTTGAGTTAGCATACCCCGAGAACTCATACGCTTCCCGCAGGCAAGCATACTGAGGTCGGTTTTGTGCTACGCCAACATATATTGAAATACCGGAATGGATTCCGTATTTTCTAGGTGTATGATTCAACGCCTTTTATATCATGAACTTACGTCTAGGATAAATTCCGTACCCGTGGTGGCGCTTCTCGGTCCACGGCAGGTGGGGAAGACAACGCTCGCCAAGACCCTAAAGGTAGATAAGCCCCTTGTCTACATCGATTTAGAGCGTCCATCAGATCTTGCTAAGCTCGAAGATCCGGAGTTGTTTCTTACAGCCCACCGAGGTTCGCTGGTTGTACTCGACGAGATACATCGGTTGCCGAATCTGTTTCCGCTTTTACGATCCTTGGTCGATGAGCGTCGCGAGCTTGGAGAGCGCTCCGGCCATTTTTTGATCCTCGGTTCGGCAACACCGGAGCTGCTTCGGCAGGGGTCTGAAACGCTAGCCGGACGTATCAGCTATCTCGAACTGTCGCCGTTTCAGCTACAGGAGCTTGGCGAAGAAACCGATCAGCGTATCGACAGGCATTGGTATCGTGGCGGGTTTCCGGAGAGCTACTTGGCCGATGATGATGAAACGGCGATGCAATGGTGCGACGACTTTATCACAGCATATGTGGAACGGTACATGCCGCAGCTGGGGGTGATGGCAACACCTCAGCAGCTGCGTCGATTCTGTACGATGTTGGCCCACCAGCAGTCGGCCACAGTAAACCTCACAACCATGGGCAATGCGCTTGGACTCGACAGTAAAACTGTCCGGACGTACATTGAGCTCCTAGAGGGGCTGTACCTGATTCGGAAGATTCCCGCGTGGTCTGCAAATGTTGGCAAGCGTCTGGTAAAGGCCGCAAAGTATCAATGGCGTGATTCAGGACTCTTGCATGCTCTTCTTGGACTCCGCAACATCGATCAAGTTATGGGGCATCCAATCTGTGGACATTCCTGGGAAGGCTATTGCGCAGAGCAACTGCTCAATGCCCTACCAAAGAGTATCATGGTAAGTCACTATCGAACGCATGCCGGCGCCGAGGTGGACCTTGTGCTTTCGCTTCCTGATGGACGCACCCATGCTGTAGAGATCAAACGCACACTCTCCCCGAAAGTCACGCCATCGCTCATTGAAAGCATGAACACGATCATGGCAGACAGAGCAACCATCATCATCCCAGCAGGTACGCCGTTCGCTCTCACTTCTTCAATCAATGTTCTGCCGTTACCTGCAGCGCTGAGAAATGATTGGGTGAATAATCACCTTGAAATCTGAAACGCAGACTTTCGATTTTCAAGGTGTTTTGCGTCAATTAGGATGTAGCTGCTCTTGTACTGATCGCCACGAGTTGCCTACGTTTCGCCTCTGTACGACTTGGCATACATGTTTTGACTGCTACCGTTAGGTCTAGCAAAACCCTGGAGGTTCTTTGTCAGGGGGCAAGGGGAACAGCTCCCT
>VEQR01000135.1 GCA_018883125.1 Candidatus Kapaibacterium sp. | reverse complement strand
AAGCCGCTGCGCGGCGAGACGGCTCTTCGCATAATTGCCCATGGCTTTAGCCATGGGATGAGAGGGAAAGGCCCCATAACAAAGAGGCATACATTGGATTGCCGCACCCTTCATATCCCTGGGCTGAAGCCCAGGGCAGTTGTGCGTGTCACTTGTCACTTGTCACTTGTCACTCGTCACTCGTCACTTGTCACTCGTCACTTGTCACTTGTCACTTGTCACTTGTCACTCGCCTTTATGCCGAAAATGCCTCGTGTCAAAGGTCGGCAGCTTTGGAATCCGGATGGTGCATGTGTTTGCCCAATAACAAATGATTTAGCCTGTGGATAACTAACGCTTGTGTGTGTGTGTGTGTGTGTGTGTGTAAATCGGTGACGTTAAGCCATGTAAATTTTTTCGAGGAAGTGATATGAAAATGGTCGCACTAAAAACGCTGGTTTGGCTCCTGTCTATAGCAATTGGACCGGCGATACTAATGGGGCAGGGTTGGCGCCCGATTACAAACGAGCATGGTGACACATTGCGAACGAGCATTGTTAGTGCCGACTCTAACTATAAGAAGGACGAAGTTATTTTCTTCTTTAAGGATTCCTCTCTAAATAAGGGAGCTCTCTGCTCAAGTTTCGAGTGGACCGATGCTATCGTTGATAAGGGTGAGGGAGTGAAGGAAGTGCAGACTTCGGGTATGATGTCTCAGAGTCTGCGCGTGCACGTAATGAGTGAACAACTCAGTCTCGCTAGCGTGATCAATGATGCGGCTCTTGTAAGTTATTTGCAATCAGTGGGCGGTCAATACTTCACCCGGATCACCGCTGCTAGCCCCTGTTCTGAACAAAAGTCCATTACTAGAAGAGGAGATACCATCCCATCGCTCGACCACTGTTATTACCTACTGAAGCTGAACAATGACACAAGCGTGCAGCAAGTAGTGGTAACATCCACACTGTTGTTCAGTGCTTCGACTTACTACGCACAACCCAATTTTCTGTATCGATCGCATCGAATTCCGGGCGACCCGCTATACACAGATCAGAAAGGTCTTCAGCTGGCTTACATGAACGTTCAAAGATTGTGGGATCTGTGGACAGGTCTACCGAGTACGCTGGTCGCTGTGATCGATAATGGGATATCATACATGCACTGCGAGTTCGGTCCTAATGGGGAGGGGAATTTGGGGGGTAAAGTAGTAGATGGATTTAATTACAAGGCGCCCGGTCAACCATGGGCACGATTCTCCGATCATGGCACTGCAGTTGCTTCAATTATCGGCGCATATACCAACAGGGCGACGTGCGGAGTAGACTTACCACTAGGTATGGCAGGTATCGCCGGCGGCTGGGGGCCTCAAGGCGGCGGAATTGACGACGGTGGAGGTGTGAAACTACTTGGTTTGAAAGTTGGCGATTTCGATCAAACCCGCACCGCCGAGGCAATTGCTGCGATAAGAGAAGCTGCTGGTGACAAGACAACGTTCTACAGTAAATTTCATAATGCATGGGCTGCTGACGTGATCATGCTTAGTCACACAGCCACGGCTTTGGATATTGCACTTGAGGACGCAGTGATGTATGCTCGTAATCATAATATTCCAATCATTTGTCCGCCCGGCAATACCTATGATGAAACCCGGACCTATCCTACTGCCTTCGGGGATTGGCGGTGCATTTCCGTTGGGGCTGGAGACAAAGACCTCAACAGAATCCGTTACTCGAACTATCAAGATGGAATCGACTTGATTGCTCCCGGTGGAGATGATCAATCACCCCTCAATGTCGGAGCGAATGAAGTCTTTACGGTAAGCAAGTGGAGTAATTTCGCGGGTACATCGGCGTCTGCGCCGAATGTTGCGGGCATCGTGGCCGCTCTGCACAACAACCTCTTGGTAGAAACCGAATCTGAACCTACGTTCCTTGCACAAGAAGACTACGAAGGACTTCTTGCAGCAACGGCTAAGGATAGAACCAATGACAACTCACCATTTGCTGCGGATCGACAGTCCTATTTAGTAGGCTATGATAAGAGAACCGGCTGGGGCCATGCCGACGCAGGAAAGATTGTTGAAAACAAGGGTGAAGGTTACATACTTCGACACTATGACACCTATGAGCCGTTAATCACAACGTATCAACCGTGGTCAAATCGTTCGAACTGGGTCTTTAACTCGGCAGAAAATCGAGTGAACAAGGATATTCCGGTTGGAAAATATTTGGTGGCGTATCGCAAAGTCGCAGTCACCATTCCATTGCCATCTGGTTGGGATCGGACTAAGAATCTATATGTGTGGGGAAGAGGAGGCCAGATTGATAATGGATACGACCTCGCCAACCCAAACTATTGCCAAGGCTACACGAGGGGTGAGGCATTTCAAGAACTCGGAAACAATTTAACAGAGCCAATACTCCTTCCGGAAGACAAAAACTCTATCAGCCTTTTCACTTTTCAAATGCGGCTTCACGACCTCATCTTTGGTAAACTGGTAGGGGTGTATCCACCTGACGACGAGATCAAGTATAGCTACACTATCTATGGCGTGCGCTCGACAACCGGAGTTGGCGATGTGCAGAGTGGTGGAGACTTGATAATCTCACCAAATCCGTCATCAACGAATGGCGTCAGTTTGAATGGAGTCTCGATTATTCCAGGAGCCAGATTCCGAGTTCTATCTGCCATAGGTGGATTGGTGCTCGAGCGCACATTAGGGGAGAATGAGCAAGGCCATCTTCGGCTCGATACAAGTCATTGGCCATCTGGCGTCTACCATGTGTCACTAACTTTTCGAGGAACAACCACATCTTCATCATTCCTCATCACGCGGTAAAGAAGTCACGAATGAACCGAACCCAACGATGTACTGTGGGCATTTTCAACGTACTCGTCATCATGATGAGTGTGGCGTCCTGTTCAAAAGAATCGGCAGGACCAGTTACTCCAACTTGCCCTGAGCCTGAACCCAGAATGGCTGGAAGCATACGAGTTGCTGGCTTTGCCTATATGGTCGTCGATATGGCTGATGACAAAACAAGTCTTCTTGTACGCGATTATTCACGCCAACTTATCGTTGTTGGAGTGCAGAACAATGAACGACTCTACACGCTTGAGGTTCCGGATTTACTGCCGAGTGACGAAACGTTTTGGACACTCGCTGGCTCTGGTTTCCTTGGCCATAGCTCGGACTCGATATTTGCTTCGTGTCTGGTCCGAAGATCCAACGGAGATACTGCATCGAGAAACTATGTCGTCAACATTCGCACTGGTTCGGTGTCCGAGATTCGGCCGTCGCGCTGTTTGGAAAACGGCTGGGATCCGGTACTAAAGAGTTGGTTCTATGTTTATTCTATTGAAAGGCTACCGAACAGGACCTTATTGGTCAGCACGAACGACCTTCGTTACGACTATGCAAACGATACTTTTCTCGATGAGGAGATATCTGACCCACGTGGGGGTCACCTGTATTTCTACAAACGAACTTGGTTGTCTGGATACTTGGTCGGAAGGAGCGGCTGGTTTCGCGGGCCTGGTCAAGATTCAATAAGCCTTGTCGTAGATGGCAAATCTTTTGAAATGTCACAATTGGTGAGCGATATGTATGTGCAAAGCTCTATCCGGGGCACCGACTATGTGATTCTTGATGTGATACCGAATCGATACGCATCGTCAAGTGGCAAAGGGTGGGGCCCTGAGTTGTGGGTGGTGGATGTCGGACGATTACTGCGCGATAAATCGATCAGCAATGCCATCGTCGTCAAGAGGAATTTGCACGAAGCCTACTGTTCACTTGCAACTCTCGGCCTATACGCGTATGCGTACGACCTCGATCACGTGTATATCTCGATGCATCAAGACGGGGAGTATGTGCAAATCCCGTTCCGAATTTCGCTGAGTTCGCCCACGTTTAAGAGCCCGATCACGTTTCGATAGGCTTTAACTCGAATAACATTGCGGTACGAGAAAGTACCTCCGTTAACACCGACATACTCACGAGCTAGTAGGGATGGGGCCTTTCTCTCTCATCCAATGGCTTTAGCCATGGGATGAGAGAGAAAGGCCCCATAACAAACAGGCATAATTGGATTGCCGCACCCTTCATATCCCAAGGCTGAAGCCCTGGGCGGGTGTGCGTGTCACTCGTCACGCTGCGCGGGAAGCCTTGCGGCGGGAAGCCTGCGGCG
>VEQR01000007.1 GCA_018883125.1 Candidatus Kapaibacterium sp. | reverse complement strand
ACTACGGCGAAGGCTCATCGCGTGAGCACGCTGCCATGGAGCCACGCTTCCTTGGCGGTAAGGCCATCATCACCAAGAGCTATGCCCGCATTCACGAGACCAACCTCAAGAAGCAGGGCATGCTGCCTCTCACATTCGTCAACCCCGCCGACTACGACACGATCCGCGAAGGCGACCGCCTGTCGATCGACATCACCGCTCTGGCCCCGGGCGTGAACCTAACCCTCGGCATCACGCACGAAGACGGTTCAACGGACAGCATCGAACTCAAGCACACCATGAACGCCCAGCAGATCGGCTGGTTCAAGGCAGGCAGTGCGCTGAATCTGATCGCAGGAAGATGAGGTACTGAGGTACTGAGGTACTGAGGTACTGAGGTACTGAGGTACTGAGGTACTGAGGTACTGAGGTACTGAGGTACTGAGGTACTGAGGTACTGAGGTACTGAGGTACTGAAGTACGGAAGTACGGAATTACTGAAGTACGGAATTAATGAGCGGCCCGCCATTCGCAAGAGTGGTGGGCCGTTTCGTTACAGGCATTGCTGCGCATACTGTCCAAGGGAGCGTTATCGCTTACCGATGCAAACACTCGTCCCAATCTGTGTATGCCAATGCCTGCGGGAGGAGCTATCTTGTAGAACGATGCCTGAAGACACGAACCAGCGAAGCCTGTCTCGCACTCAATACATCGCCATTCTCGTTGCCTCTGCATCCTTCAGTTTGGCGGTGGTTATTGGTCTGCGAGGAGACATCTCCTCAGCGATGATGCTCGTCGTATGCGGACTGCTTCCTGTGGTCGTTGCATTTCGTGGTGTGCAACGAGATTCGGCGGACAGATAAGTAGGGGTTCCTCATTGGACTCCTAGATTCCGGAGTGCTCCCATCGCGAAAAGTTGGTAAGCACCGCAGAGTCAAAGCCCTCGACCTTATCACCTACAAACAAGCCGACGAACAGATTCGCAAGGCACAGCTCGATGAACTTACCGCAGAGGCACAGCGGCTAGGACTTGGGTATTGAGTCCGCGTGCCGTCTGTTCCAGGATCGTAAGCTCTAGGCCCGCCATTCGCAGGAGTGGTGGGCCGTTGACGCGTCGGATGCTTTACAATTCCCGATATTCGATTTTACAGATACCACGTTCTTTTCACCTTGGCATCGTCATGAAGCTCAACCTTAACCGACGTCGAGCGACGTTCTTTCGAGGGATGCTTTCAGCGTTCAATGTGCATCCGGATCGCACATTCCGCGACTGGTTGGATGACAATTCCAGTCGATCCGACATAGACAAACTCAACGGCGACCTAGTTCAGGTTGGTTTTGACATGTTCAAGACAACGACCGAACAGATTAACCGAGATACCGATTCAGCAACTACTGTCACTCCAACCGCAACTGTCTCGCACTCAATGGACCCCTCTCATGCTTGAACATCACCAGTTTATGGAAGGCGAAACGTGGATTGTCTTCCTTCTCAGCGATACGCCAATCAAAACGCAGCGAGATGGGGAGTATTACCTTATCGGAATGATGGATGCCGCCACGGGGCTGATCATCGGGAACGTCCTTCAATCGGTCAATGACTCCGAGCTTTCGAGTGCCTTGGTGCGCGAGATTCTTGACAAGGGGCTCATGCAGACCGGCTCGGCTGCCGGCACGCTCATCCTACCCACAGATCAGTTCGGAACGGTCTTCTCATCCGAAGCGGAACGCAGAGGAATGACGGTCGTGACGGTTCCGTTCGAGCAGCTCCTGCGCGTAATCGGACATGCCCGCGAAAGCTTCAAAGAGTACTTTGGGCATTGACCAGGGGTGTTGTGTCGCCCCTTTGTGGTGAGAGTCGGAACCGACATGCACAAGGTTCTGAAAGCTGATTGATTAGCAACGTTGGTGATAGGATGTTACTGCTCAGGAGAAAATTCAGGTAACTTAACGGACGTAACTGCTTCAGGTAACGATGTCGTATCAACGCATACAGCCCCTACCTAAACCCGGAGAATTTGACTCGGAAGAGCTCCGAGCTCTGTCACACGTTTGGATAGAACGAAAGTCGGCGATGACGGAAAGTAGCGTCTATGACGATTTCGTGAAGAAGCTACAGCGAGAGTGGGCGATTGAAACCGGAATTATTGAGCGACTTTATGCTTGGGATCGCGGAGTAACCGAAGTCCTCATCGAACAGGGTATCGATGCATCGGTTATTGCGCACCGTGGTGGGCTTGGGGAAGACGAAGCACGCAACGTCCATGCTATGATTTCTGACCACTACGAGATCGTTGATGGTCTCTTCGACTACGTCAAGGGTGACGCAGTGCTTACAGAGGTCTTCATCCGTGGCCTGCATCAAAAGTTCACACGACACCAGGATTACACAGAGGCCATGAGCGAGCATGGTCTGATTCGGATCACTCTTGAGAAGGGTGTGTACAAGTCGCGACCCAACAGCCCGCGTCGGACCGATGGCGAAGTACATGAATACTGTCCTCCGGAATTCACCCAAGAGGAAATGACGGCCCTTGTAAAAATGTACAATGATTCGGAGAACACGCACAGTCCGGAGGTGCGGGCTGCATGGCTGCACCACCGATTCACGCAGATTCACCCATTCCAGGACGGTAATGGGCGCGTTGCCCGTGCCCTCGCATCACTTGTGTTTCTGCGTAAGGGGCTTTTTCCGCTGGTTGTGCGCGAAGAGGATCGCATTCGATACATCGATGCGCTTGAGAAGGCTGACCAAGGAGATCTAGGTCCACTTGTTCAACTGTTTTCACGACTTCAGTTGGATGCGATCCTGAAAGCACTCGGCTTGGAACAGCAGGTGCAGCGGACAAATGATGCAGCCAGTATTACTGCCGCTGCAATTGCCCAGTTGCGCGACCGATTCGCTAAGGAAGCTCAAGAGCGAGAATCGGCAGTACATGCCTCTGCAGATATGTTGTTCGGAATACTCACGCATCGCACTGATGAAGTGTCCAAGCACCTCAGCGACCAGCTCCGCACGGTCAAATCTTCAAGCTTACATCCATTTAGTGCGAGTACTGACTCTGCGGGCAACGATTCAGACAAGCGACACTACTTTAAGAAACAGATAACCGACGTTGCCAAACGTTTCAATTACTTCGCAAATACCGATCGTTATCGTGCTTGGGCTCGGATCTCAATTTCCACAAACCACGAATTCGTGTACGTAGTGAGTATCCATGGATACGGTCACGGTGATACGGGCATCCTTGTTGCCACTGGCTTCACCTATCTACGTGCGCCTAGCGAGGATGGCGTTCTCGAAACACTTCCTACGCAACCCGCCTGCGTCGATGTGTTTCAGTTCAACTATGCCGAATCCAACGAGTCGATTGAACGTCGCTTTAAGGATTGGCTCGAAGACTCAATCGTTATGGCCCTTGCCGAGTGGAAGCGCACGCTGTAGGACGCCTCCTCCCGGCCTCCTCCATCCCGAACCCTTCGGTGAGTTTGCGGTACAGATCGAAGAGATACTCAACACGTCCACGCTCCGATGTGAAGGACTCTTTGCGGTAGCACTGGTCTACAGCTTTGTCCAATGCATCATGGGCCTTGCGCAGGTCAGGGGGCATGGTGGTTGGGTGGTAGAGATCTGCTACGGTTGACGTTGGATGGTTGGCTCGTGCGTCGAGGACGCCTTGTGCGAGGGCTTCAACTTTTTCGCGCTGTGCGTCGGTGGGCTCGGGCCAGTGGTAGTTGTTGTAGACGAGATCCTTTCGAGTATCGATAGCGACGCTCCAACCTCCCACACACAATACATGCTAACCTTGAGTAGTACCCCGGGCCAAGATCGGGGCCTTCAAGGATGATTCGTCACTCGTCACTCGTCACTCGTCTCTCGTCTCTCGCACCCATCCCGTGTTTCCGCTACAGTCTCTTCCAGAATGTGCGTTTGTTGACATACTTGAGCCTGAAGTTGACGATGAAGTCCTTCTGCTTCTCGTGCCGGTCCCAGTCCTTAACGCTGAGCGATAGTTCGTGAATCCTGAGATAGAGCCAAGCAGCTGCGTCATAGGCGTTGGGACCAAGCTCCATCAGTTCCCATAGTATCCGGCGCAACAGCAGCACGGCGGCGCGGGGGTAGCCTTGGATCGAAAGACCTTCAGCCAACTCAACCACGTACTCCGAATCAATGTCCCAGGGCGGCAGACCATTCAGTATTTGCTTTTCGACATGCTTAGAGATCTCTTCAGCATATCCCTCGTGCACAAGAAGCCCGAGCATCGACACAGAAGTCGGGCCTTCGTCCTTCCCGGACCTTACACGTTTCATCGCCTGCTCCATAAGGCGAGCCAGAGCTTCTGCACCGTAGAGTTTTCGGTATTCATCAGCGAACTGAACACGGTTATACTCCACGATCAGCTTTCGCAGGAACTCTTCGCGATTGGCCAAGTCCGTGCACTCGCGGAGGTATCGCTCGAGCACAGCGTCTGCGTGCGGATACAGCGTAAGTTCAATATCTGATAATTGATCAAGATGCTGGCGAGCCCCCTTGAAGTCTTCGTGATCAAGGTGCATCTCAACAAGCTTGATGCGATGTAAAGCATCAATCTCGCCGTCAACCGTGGCATGGCGTAGAAACTCTTCTATCCGGCCGGTTGAGGAGAGGATTGTTCCGGTAAGCTCATGATACGAATCCGAAATGTCGATGCCGTTCATATTCGGCTTGTTAGCGCGAGCTGTTGCGACAAGCGCGAGTACAGCGTCAACCGTTTCGTCAGGAAACTCTGCGCCCACATGCTCGAACAACTCCCAAACACCTCGAATATGATGCACAGCCAAGAGTTCGGACAGGCCACTTGCGAGGATTGTGGCGCTTCGAACTCGATGGGCAACCTTTACCAACGCCGGGATTACCACATCATCATAGACCTCACGGATCGGCTCGAATGACTGCCTGACTCGCAGTTGTACTGACGTTTGTGTTACCAAAAGCCTGCTCAGCAGGGTAAATGCCTCATCGGGGTCATCACCACATGAATGCTCGATGCGGTCGACGACGCTTGCGACGAACGCAGCCGTCTGCTTGGCGGTGTGATCGCGTCCCTTGCCGCCGGAGTGACCGAACTTTGAGATGTCTCCCTTGATCGCAGAAATGCGATCCTTCCTGGTGGCCGTCAGCGTTGCAAACAGCCTGCGTGTGCGTGGATCGGACTCTATGGCGGCCAGTACCGCCGAGACCAGCTCCTCGTGTGACAGGTCCAGAATTCGTTGATTCAGTGATTTGTTAGCCATTGAACTCGCCAGGTCACGTACTTCGAGGATTTCAGATCATCCAGAAAGATACTCCGCATGGCACGATCATCAGCAATATTCGCTGAAAACGAAAGGGTTGGCACGTGAGAGCGTGCGCGCTGCCTGCTACGGGGAAGGAGTGCGAGAATCGGGACAATCGAAAGACTGCCACGATCAGGCGTTTCAACGTCGGACCACGTCGTCCGCACGCGAGCCAGATAGTGACGCGTTGCAGCAAGGAGATCGGCTTAGGAATGTCGACATACGGTCGAACTGACGTCGGCGATGTTTCGCCGGCCACGCGGACACGCTACCCCACTACATGGGTGCGTGCCTTCAAGGCATCCTCGTTACATTGACGGACTTGCCGTCATTGTCCGGGGAGCATACGTTGTTGAATGTACCTAAACGATGGTTGCATTCCGATCGGCCTGCCCGGCTGCGCAAAGCTGCACCAGTACGCACAGGCCAGAAACCAAATGCTGGTCGGGAGATGAAAACAGGGGTCCGAATCCAGATCCGTAACCGCCGCCATCGACTCTTACTTGTAGAGGATGATCTCTTCTGTTAGGATGTCCGGAACTCCGCCGTTGGCCTGGAGGACATCAGCCTTCCGAGCGTTGACAACAGCACGATTCTCGGCAGCGATGCGCTGAATGTCTGCGTCGGTGTACTGTGTTCCCGATGTCATGAGTCCGAGCCAAGTGAGGATAGCGATGAGCAGTTCCATGATGTTCTCCGTGCGTAGAATTGTTTGCGTTTGGAAATCGTTTGTTGTTGTTGAAAACAAAGTTCGGTTAGATTTGGTGTTGTCCAGTCCATAACAATCGGTATTTTGAGACAATTACTTTGAAGGTGGCTCAGGAGGCGATTATTCAGCTTCTACGCCATCCGGACCGTGCGGAGGACTGCGTCAATTGTTGCGGGCACTTCAGGAAGCGTTAGAGTTTGCACTCTCCGTCCAGCCGGATCTGCTAGATCCAGCTGAGATGAAGAAGCGTTTTCCTCGATTAGTCTGTGATTGCCTCCTAGCTGCCGACCAAGTTCGCCGCGGAAAGAAGTCCGAAAGCGAATTCCCTGCTCTGCTCTATGGCACCGAAGACGTCCCGCGGGCGAAGATTCAGCGAATCATCACGCGCACCCAGCGGGAACTGGAGAAGGTTGCCATTGAGGCCCCACCCAGTGATGCCGAAGGTATCTCGCAGTTGCCGTGGATGTCCGTTCTTCATCTTTACGGGGCCGGGATCACGGCCTACATCGGCTCATCTGACTATCGGGCACGCGAACGTCTTGCTTCCGTCATCTCCGCCGCCAGGGACCCATACATGCTGCCGATGGCCATTTCATCGGGAGTGTTGTTAACGCTTCACTTGGCTCAGTACGACAAACCAAGTCGGATGCTGCGCACACGTGATGCTACGCGAAAGGCAATTGATGAGTTTCTCGATTGTTGGGAATGGATCTCGATCTATGCCGAACTGTTGAGTATCGTTCGCAGGCGTTATGGTTTGACGAAGCGCCGCCCCCGGATAATGGAGATCAATCGTGCACTTGATGGACTCCTCGATGACGGCCTCAAGGGCATGGCGCCGCAGGCACAAATGATCGCCGCGCTCTGTGCGTACATGGTCGGCCAGTTCGAAGACAAAGCTTCGACCATTGTTCAGTGGGCCGACGTCTATCGACGTTCATCCATGGCAGTGGATCGGACCTCGAAACTCTACCAACGCACATGCCGACGCATGTATGTGCGGGCGTACATGGTGGCAAAGGACTACGCAAGCACCGTGCCCCTTATCGAGCAGATCCTTGATGACGAGTTCGCAACGCCACGCGCAAAGTCGTCGGCCGAGTATGCGACGTATATCGCGTGGCTCACGCGCGGACTGCTTTCTCAGAGTCGATACCGCGAAGCGCTCACCTATCTGCGTCGCGTGGACTCCGCACTCATGAAGAATGCACCGGAAAATGTGCGCCGAATTCTGATTCTCTACACCTCCGTTGCAACATCACTCTCGGGCAATGGTCCGGGCGCGTTCGACCGTCGACTCCTGCGCATTGCCATTTTCCGCAATGAAAGCAGCTCGCGGCGTGCATCACAACACAGTCTCCGACTTGGTGCCCTCATTGCACTGCTCATCCATATCGGCAACAACACGGCGCCAAGCAGCGTAACATCCAAGGACGTGGCTGAGAAGCTCCTGGTAATGGTGAACCTTCACGCGCAGATACGCACATGCCCGCGCACGACGGCATTTGTGCGCATCATTGCGGTCCTTGAGCAGGTCGATCATGTTAGCGTTGCTCAAGTGCACCGAGCTGCGGCTGTGGATCGCCAAATGGCAATCCTGAACGCCACCACCCCTGACTTTGTGCTTGAAGTGGCGCCGTACGAGGAGATTCTCGAACACGTTTATGGGAGCCGCCTGCGTGAACTTTACGAGCAACGCACGGCAAAACAAGCACTCAAAAAGTCGCAAAAGTAAATGTCTCAAAATTCCGATTGTTAGGGGATTTTTGAACGAATAAGACCTGTAAGTTGCAGTAGAAAGTAAGGGCGAGCAGGTCTATGGTTCGTTGGTGCGACGGACCACTGATCTACACGCTACAACGTGAAATAACAGTGTTGGTACGTTCGCTGAGACATAATACTCATCGACGCACGCTGAATGGAAACGGTCGGAGCGCATGGCGCACCGACCGTTTCGGTTTTTTAGGGGGTGCGGCTCTCTGCTCTGCGGCGTTGGAAGTCCGACGCCCCACCCCGACGCTTCGTTGTGCCAAAACGAACATCGCCGTCAATCGAACGAATCGAATGACGGCGATGATTTGTGCTCCGCAGCAGGGACTTGAACCCCGGACCCTCTGATTAACAGTCAGATGCTCTAACCAGCTGAGCTACTGCGGAATGGCCTGCAAATATATGGCAACCGAGGATTTTGACAAGTTGGCGTCGTAAATTCTCATCGGTGATTCTAAGTACCGAGGCCATAGTACTGCATTCTCGACGGTTCGGTGACAGTTCCCGAATCGTGACGGCATATAGTCGGGAACTCGGCAAGCTCGGCCTTGTTGCCAAAGGGGCTCGAACGGCTTCGTCATCACTGGGATCGGCATTGGAGCCCCTTACCCACGTCCGATGCCAGGTGTACCACGCAAAAAACAGAGAACTTCACACCGTCAGCAAGGCCGAGAGCCTGTCTACTCGACGTCAGCTGCAGAGCTCCTATGAGCACTTGCGATGCGGCCTGTTGATGTGTGAACTGGTGATGCGCACCCAGGATCAGGAACAAGCCGACCCGGATGTCTTTGAGCTTCTGCGGAAAGCCCTTGATGTGGCCGACGGCGTGAACCCGGATTGCGCCTACAGCGTCAGCGTAGCCATGCGGCTGCGACTTGCCGAAGTAATGGGGTTTGGCATTCGGAGGGACCCCTGTGCGCCCGATTGGCAGAGTGTTTCGATCGACGTGTCAGATGGCGGCGCAACACAGCATGGACATGGCATTCGACTCGCTCGAGCAACGTACGATGCTATGATTCGTTCGTTGCGCGGTCAGTGGGCACCCGCCACGGATCAGATGCAGCTTGAGCTTGAGTCATTCATTGGCATGTACTTTTCCCATCATCTAGATTCCCGCATAACGTCTCGCACCTTCACGGCGCTGCAGTGACGCTGTATATTGTAGATCATGATTGGTGATATTGCCCTGACGATGTTTTTTGTGGTGCTGAACGGCTTCTTCGTTGCAGCGGAATTTGCCATTGTCAAGGTACGAATGTCGCAGATCGAGCTGCGCGCCCGCGAAGGCAACATGTTTGCCGGTGTTGCTCGACACATCCTTGAGCACCTTGATGCGTATCTGAGCGCTTCGCAGCTCGGCATCACACTTGCCTCACTCGGACTCGGCTGGATCGGCGAAAGTGTGGTAGCCAACATCGTTGCCCAGGCAGCAGTTGCCCTGAATATCACCCTTGCCCCCGAAGTACTGCACACCATCTCGGTGATCATCGCGTTCTCGATCATCACAGTACTGCACATCGTGGTGGGCGAACAGGCACCAAAGACCTACGCCATTCGCCGCTCCGAAGCCGTCACCCTGGCCGTTGCCTTTCCGCTTCGGGCGTTCTACGTCATCTTCAAACCGGTGGTCGTCTCGCTGAACTGGATGTCGAACGCCATGTTGGGAATCACTGGCATCGAGCAAGCCGGCGAGCACGATGTTCACTCCCCCGAGGAGCTTCGCTATCTGATCGCCGAGTCCTCCAAGCAGGGGGCTTTGGAGGTCTCCGAACAGGAACTGATCGACAACGTCTTCGAATTCACCGAAACGACGGCTTCGCAGGTAATGGTCCCACGCTCGAAGATTACGGCCATCGACGTGGATACACCGATTGATGAGCTGCTCGACATCGTTATGATCGAGGGCTATTCGCGTTTGCCGGTCTACCGCGGATCGATCGATACGATCATTGGTATCATCTACGCTAAGGACCTGCTAACGCTGATGCACCACCGCAACCTGGTGATCGTGCAGGATATTCTGCATGCCCCGTACTTCGTGCAGGAAGATGTGAAGCTTAAACGCCTGTTGCGAGACATGCAGCGGGACAAGGTGCACATGGCGGTGGTCCTGGATGAGTTTGGCGGTACGGCCGGCCTTCTGACCTTGGAAGACATCATGGAAGAACTCGTCGGGAACATCCAGGACGAGTATGATGACGAGGCTCCGATGCACGCCCAACAGTCGCCCGGATCATTCGAGCTGGATGCGGCGATTCGCATCGACGAGGCAAACGAGTTCCTCCCGGAACCACTGCCGGAGAGCGATGATTACGAGACGCTGGGCGGACTGATCAACGTGCGTGCCGGACGCATTCCTGTTGCCGGAGACACCGTTGTTATCGATGGATACTCCTGCACAATCCTTGCCGCTTCGCCCCGTCGTGTGGAACGCGTTCGCGTAACGCGACGCGCTGATTCATGAGACGCCCCCTTCCGCTACTTGCCCTACTAGCATTCGTTATCGCCGGCTGCACTTCCCTGCCGGAGCGCCTTGCGCGACTTCCGGAGTACCGGCAGCCGAGTATAAGCGCATCGATGAAGGTGCCCTATCCGATCATCCTGCTGCACGGGCTCGGTCAGAAGGCAGACGTGTGGCATGGTCCGGCAACGGACTACTTTCGGAAGGATCTGGGGCTGACCTATGGCGGCGAACTCTCTGCCGATAGGAAGGGAAATGTCCGCCGCGTTATCGCTGGTTCGGGTCAGGCAGATTTCTTCTCGGTGGCTTTCTCCAACTCGTCCGACTCCATCAATGCATGGCGCGATGAGCTTGACGCCTGCATTACCGAGGTGCGACGAACAACCGGGGCTAACCGCGTGATCCTTGTGGGATACAGCATGGGCGGCCTTGCAGCACGCGCCTACCTGGTGAAGCGCTTTACGGATCATCACGTCAAACGACTCATCACCATCGGCACACCGCACCTGGGGTCGGCGATGGCCAAGATCTGGAACATTACCACAACTCTGGACGACTGCGCCCGCAACGGCGGCATCCTCACCCGCAAGCCCTGCGAGCTGGCATTGTCGGCCGTACGCTCTGCGCAGGACGATGTGCCATTCACCAGCGCTGCTATCCGAGACCTACGACGTCCGGAGGACGGCGGCGAGTATCTACGCCGACTTGGCGCTTCGGCGCATCCGCTCGATGTTGAATACGTGAGCGTGATCGGTAAGGTGGACCTTGTGAACAATACCCTCAGCAAGGGGGCGGCCCAGGAACTCGTCCGCAAGGTGCTTAGTGTGATCGGCGGATCCATCGACGATATCTTCGATACCGGCGATGGCGTCGTGAGCGCAAAGAGCCAGAACATCATGAACATCGACTGGTTCGATAAAGACAGGTCCCGACGTCGCGCGGCCCGCGTGGTGGAACTCCCAAGCGTGCACACAAGTCACCTGTCAACATCATCTGATGTGCAGCGCGTAGCACTCGACGAAAAGCCAGTCTATCAGGGGGCCTATGTTGCCCGTCGCGGCAAGGTTCCGGTACTTGTTGTTGACTTTGTGGATCACATCCCGCATCTGTGCACGGTCACCCTTGACGTATCCGGCGAATCCGTCGAACGCCGAACACTCAAGGCCGATGAAATAACACTGCTTGCCGGCGATGATGGCATCTATGCGCGCACGATCATCCCGATCGACTCACTCGATATGGGCCAACAAGCCCCCTACACCATTCGCGTAACCGTCACCAACACGTTTGGCTACACAGCAACCGGATCGGTTCAGTGGTAACGTTGTTACTTGACCACGACCATCGGGCGCGACGACTTGAATCCCGGCGTGGATAGAACCACGTAATACAGCGTGGATGGGATCTCGGAGCCCGATACGACAAACTCCGACGTGTGTGTACCCGCCGGCAGATCGGCGTTCACAATCGTTGCAACAGCATTGCCCACCACGTCAACAATCCGGAGTTGAACCTTACAGGGGGCTGGCAGCGAAAAGCGGATAACGGCCTTTTCGGCTACCGGGTTGGGGTGGATCTCATCAAGGGCATACCCCGCAGTTGCAGCCGTGGAGGTAATGCTTGGTCCCGAACCTTCAACGACCACCCGCACGGGCGACGTCTGACGGGTATAGCAGGGCGTTTTGTACATGGCCGTATAGGTTCCGCTTGCCAGCTCCTGAGCGTCCTTCACAACGAGCTCCGATGAGGTTGCACCGGGAATGAGCACGCCGTCCTTGTACCAAGCGAATTCGTAATACTTGGGCTGGCCAATGTTCTCGATACCGAGACGCAACTCACCACCCTCGGCAACCAGAACGCGGGCGGACGGCTCTAGAACCGCTGGCTCGCCCCCGGACAGGCGCAGAAGACGAGACTGCTCGCCGGCTCGAAGACTTGTTGCCAGCAGAACACAGACGAATACATGAATGATGGACTTCATGAGAGAAACCTCCAAGAACAACGCGAAATATACCGATTTTTGACCGCCAACTGCTGGATTCCGCACCATGTCAGCCTCGACTCCTCCACGCATCTTCATCACGGCCGGCGAACCCTCGGGTGACGCGCATGCCGCGCGTTTCATGCGGGAACTGCGTCTGCTACTGCCGGATGTGGTGTTTGAAGGCTTTGGCGGACCCGCCATGGAGATGGAAGGACTGCATTCCTTGGCGTCCATGCGGGACCTTGCTGTATCGGGATTTGTGGAGGTTGCAAAGCGGTACCGCTACTTCACAAACCTGCTGGAAACGTGCCGCAGCCATATCGTCAGGACAAAGCCCCTTGCCTTTATCCCTGTGGACTATCCGGGGTTCAATCTGCGACTGGCCGCCAAGGTGCGATCACCACGCCTTCCGGTGATCTGGTATATCGCACCTCAGCTCTGGGCATGGGGCAAGCGCCGTGCCTCAACACTCGCCGCATCAATTGATCAGCTGCTCGTGGTCTTCCCGTTCGAGGTTGAGTTCTTCTCCCGGTACGGCATTGCCACCGAGTACGTCGGACACCCTCTCATGGAGATTCTGCCACCGCCATCGGTGCGCAAGCCGGATGCGCCTATTGTGCTGATGCCGGGCTCACGCACGCAGGAACTCTCGCGACATGTTCCGCTTCTTGTCCGGACGATCGACGAGCTTCGCCGATCACACGGGGACCTGGCCTTCACGGTTCCCCGAGCACCGGGCTTGGCCACACGTCAGCTACAACCACTGGCCGACGCGGGCGCGAGCATCGTTGACGATAGCAGCAGCGCGATGAATGCGGCCTGGGCCGGAATGATCAAAGCCGGTACATCAACCCTTGAGGCCACACTCCGCGGTCTTCCCTACGGCACGTTTTACCGGACGTCAACAGTGAGCTATCATCTCAGCAAGCATCTCATCGACGTTTCGTCGATCACGCTCATGAACCTTCTGCTTCAGCGCAATGTGGTGCACGACTACATACAGCAGGATGCAACACCGGCAAATCTTGCACGCGAGATCGTCGATCTGTCGAGCAATACACGTCGTCGAGATGAGTTGATCGACTCAATGAACACGGTGCGCCAGCTCCTCTCTTCATCAGGCGCCAGCAAGCGTGCGGCCGAGATCGTTTGCGAAACACTTACACGGAGGAGGAACCGATGAAGGCCGGTGCATTTTCAGCACTTGTGCGCCTTCTTGCTCGCTCGTGGCGAATGCACATCGAGGGAAGCATGCCGAGTGGACCCTGCATCATTGCCTTCTGGCATGGCGAGATGCTACCGGTGCTGGCAACATTCGGTCCGCTGCATTCGATTGTGCTGGTAAGTCCTAGCAACGACGGGAAGGTTCTGCAACAGCTATTGCGGGACTGGGGTCACACCATCGTAGAGGGTTCGTCGTCGCGAGGGGGCAAGCAGGCCCTTGAGCAGCTCGTTGCTTTGGCACCGCAGAACATCATCCTCATCACTCCCGATGGTCCACGGGGTCCGGCCCACGTTGCAAAGCCTGGCGCAGTGATCACCGCTCAACGGTCGGGTGTGCCGATCGTCCATGTCCGCATTCGCGCAACACCGGTCATCACGTTCTCCCGGTCATGGGATCGCTTCCAGGTGCCCCTTCCCTTTGCGCGGATCACCATGCATCTGTCAGAACCGATACATGTTCCATCAAATCTATCCGAAGATGAAACATCGGCTGAGATCCGACGGATGGACGAGCGCATGCATCAGCTGGGGTCTATCACATGCTGAGCATATTGTCGGCCCTGTACGGTCGAGCGGTCGCATATCGCAACTATCGGTACGATCATCACCGCCTGCCGATCGTTCCCGTGGACAAGCCGGTGATCAGCGTGGGCAACATCACCGCCGGCGGCAGTGGCAAGACGCCGACAACGCAGCTACTGGTGCGCCTGCTTCGAGATGCCGGACGGAGCCCTGCGATCGTGATGCGAGGATATAAGCGAAGGTCGCGTGGCCTGGTGGTTGTTCACGATGGCAAGGGGCTTGTGGCCTCCCTTGCCGAATCGGGCGACGAGGCCTATCTGCATGCTGCTATGCTTGATGTGCCGGTGGTGGTGAGTTCCGACAAGGTGGAGGCCGCTGCCTATGCTGCCGGCCACCTGCCATGTGATGTGATCATTGTTGACGATGGATTTCAGCATCGGGCGCTGCATCGTGACGTTGATATCGTGATCGTTGACAAGGCAACGGTCGTCGGATCGCTCCTTCCCGGTGGACGTTTGCGCGAGCCCCTTACCTCGCTTCATCGTGCCGACATCATCCTGCTTTCCGAGGGTGTTGCCGCGGCCGACGTGGAACGCTTTCTGAAGCCGACGGCCCGGATGTTCTTACTCGAACGCACAACAAGATGCTCAGCCCCAACGGAACGGCCGGTGATTGCGGTCAGCGGGATAGCTCGTCCGGGGCGTTTCCATGAGTCACTGCGCAACCGCGGATACACGATTGCCGAATCGATCGTTTTCGGTGATCATCATCGCTACACGTCGTTCAACATTCGGCGGATTACCGCGGCCGCTCAGCGCCACGGGGCGCAGATCATTACGACGTCCAAGGACGAGATCAAGCTCAGACCGCTCATGCTCGAGGCGGACATTCCGATGCAGCTCAACATCCTTGAACTAGAAGTCCACCTGCATTCGTCATCGTCGTTTCTTTCCGCAGTACTTCCAAGGATCACACCGTGAAGATCGCCATCTCTCGAGGCAGTGGCAGCCCCGCCTATGAACGCTATGCGCCGTGGCTGCAGGCAGCCGACGAACGCGTCAGCATCGTTGACCTGCATGGGTTATCGCCCAACGTGGCGGCAGAGCAGCTTGGCAGTTGCGATGGCCTTGTGCTCAGTGGTGGTCCGGATGTGGACCCATCACGCTACGAAGCCGAGCATCGACGGTCACTATGCGCGGCTATCGACGCCGAACGCGACGAGCGCGAGCTTGCCCTGATCGAACGTGCACGCGATCTGCGGATGCCGGTACTTGGCATCTGCCGCGGAGCACAGATCCTGAATGTGGCCTACGGCGGAACGCTCTATGCGGACCTTCCCACGGAGTATCCTTCATCGGTGGAGCACCGACAGATCGAGGGTGCTGACGCACGCCACGAGCTTGCCGTAGAACCCGGATCGATCCTGCGTCGAATCTCACGTCAGATGGACGGCATCGTCAACTCAGCACATCACCAAAGCGTCGAACACCTGGCACCTCTCTTTACGGCATCCGCGCTCTCCGGTGATGGCGTCGTGGAGGCCTTTGAATGGGGCGATGCGGCTCTTGGAGGGAAGCCGTTTTTGTTGGCTGTGCAATGGCATCCCGAGCGACTCGACTACGACAACCCCTTTTCCCTGCCGATCGCCCAGCACTTCATTCACGAGGCGGATGCATATCGCCTTCTCGTGAAGTCACGCCCGTAAGGACCTCCTCCCGGTCGATCTGCAATCCGCAGCCGATGCGCAGCTCGCCGGCCGTGGAATGCTGACCATATCGAAGTCGCGAATCGATGGACGCTTGGAGTGCAACGACCATCGCCGGCCCTACGGTCCACTCGATGCCAACACTCGCACGTCGGCCAAATCCAGTGGCATAGGTAAGCGTCTGCAGGCCCCCTGCCGCGTACTCAACCATCGTTGGTGCAACGTCAAACTGCTCGCTGGCAAACACACTTAGGCGTCCGCGGACAACTGCCGACGAGCCGACGCTCCAGCGTGCATCGACCCATCCTAATGACCCACTGGTGAAGGGGGCTGATGCACGGTGCATCAGTCGGAGATCGGCATTGCATCGTATCTCGAGTCGATCATGGACGCTACGACGAAGACGGATTCGCAGCATCCACAGAATGCGCTCGTGCTGCTCTCGCTGCACGGCAGAGATTCCATCCTCGTCCTGACGGTGTCGAATGCGCCATTCGACATGCAGCCGTGGCGTTACACGCTGCTCAACGTCGCCCACGATGTCGATGGTTTTCGTTGCCATCGGCAACAGCCATGACCTCCATGGTCGGCCGCTGAGCGCTACCGACAGCCTAAACGTTGCCAGACCCCGCTGCGTTGCCCGAAGACGCAGGCATCCACCCCAGGTGTTTCGCACTGCGTCCGATGATGCCAGCATTGATCCCATCGGTAAGTCGCATTGTGCATCGGCCCACCACAATGAAAGCGAGGCAGACCTTGTGGCCGACCGCTGACTCACAACGGCCTGCGCCGCGGATTGTCCCATGCCATCAAGAGCAACCTCTGCGGCAACGTCGGCCGATGCGATGCGTGTTATGAGTGAACCGGACACACTGGTACGGTAGCCCAATGGCGTCAGGTGCACGAGCGTGGAAAGTGAGCCTACGCCACCCAGCATTTCTTGGTCTGCTGAAACAAGCAGCACGCGATCATCCGTGCCTTGGGCAGGCCTGCCCGCCACCAGCAGAATGGCACGGCTACTATCGAATCGAATCGACGCACCTGCGCCACGCAGGCCCCCTACTCCGGCTCGAAAGGGGCTGTGCATCTCGGTGCCAGAGAGCATGGAGCGCATCCCAAGTCGGATCGGTGCAAGAGTCGAGCGTCCCATTCCCCGCGATGCGGACGTGAGCGTACCCAGCGATCTGTCGATGACGATGTCACCAACGGCAATGCACCAAACTTCTCCGCGAAGCATTGCCCATGCTCGCTCTGGTATTGATTGATCAGCACTACGAACGTATCCGAGCGCGTAATCTGGATTGCTCAACATCATTCGAGCGTACCGTATTCCCTCGGCAGCGTCCAACCGCAGCTGCGCAGAACTACCCGGCAGTGCCGATACCGCCAGCTGATCAAAGAGACCCTGCGTACTCACGTCCTGCAAGGTGTCGGGGTCGGACTCCTGCGATAGACACCGCGACAGGACGCAGAACAGTACAGCGGCGGTCATGAGCAGGCGGGCCATCATGGCAAATGCAATGCGATGGTAAGCGCCGTGTGCATGCCAAGCGGATCTACATGCCGAATGTCAAACGTCATTTCAGCTGTCTGCGATACTCTGCAGCGCACTGACCAAGCAATGGTGATCGGCCCTGATGCAAGCGCCATTCGCGTTTGGAGGCCTTCTGCAAGGGGAACATTCACAGCAAGGCGTAGCGAGGCCGGACGATCCCACCGGAGCACAAGATCCATCATCACGTCTGCCGAATCGACAACTCGGGCAAGCCCCATGCGAAGCATTGGCCCCCTTCCTGCAGCAAGTGCAATTGCATTGTCCAACCCCATGGCAAGAGTCCACTCGGCTATCCGCATCGATGCACACACATCTGCGGAAAAGCCAACCGTATTCTCAAAGCCGCGGATCAGCATCCAGTCAAGCCGGGCCCCTAGCCCCATAACGTATCCGTCCATCGGCACAAATCGGTATCGCACTCGTGGCGTGATAAGCGATATCGCTGACGTCTGCACGGCAGACAACGCAAATGATGCCTGCAGAGTCGGCACGGCAAGGGCCATGCAGGCCTCTGACAGTCCGCTGCGTCCGAACGGTCTCGGCGTAACAACAACGTCAAGCTCCCGGGCGATCTCTGCAAGGGGGCTTCCCATTGCCTCGAATTCCGTGAAGACATCTCGGGCCGTGATACTGGCAATGCCCGGCTGCTGGGCCCAGCAAGCGCAGCATACCAAGGCTAGGCACACCGACGTCTGTACCATGGTGCGTAGATTCGCCGGTATCCTTTCGTGGAGAACAGACACAATGCAATCCCTTCAACGTTCATTTCTCTTCCTCGTGTCGTGCTGGCTTCTTGGCGTGACGCTTCATGCACAGGAAATTCAGTCCACCGTGGTAGTGGATATGCAGACACTGACCCTGGATCAGCGTCAGGACCTGGTGAACATGGCGCGGGATGTTGAGAACTACATCAACAACAACCGCTATCTCGACAAGGATTGGGACGGCGACAAGATCCCTGTTGATATCACGATCTACATCCGCGCTCGCAATGGCAATCGCGTCAGTGCCCGCCTGGCAGTTGTCAGCAAGCGCCTTATCAATGGGCAACCCGGATCTGGATCTGGTCTGTTTCGCATCTTCGATCAGGAGTGGTCCTTCGAATGGTCGATGACGCCAACCCTTGTGTATCAGACCATGCGCTATGATGACTTTGCCAGTGTCATCGACTTCTACATGCTGATGGCCATTGGTCTGGACATGGACACGTATGATGACCTTGCCGGCACGCCGGCCTACAAGATCGCGCAGCAGATCGCCCAAAGCGGAAATGCTCGTGGTGTGTCTCAGTTCAGCACCATGTATCAGCCAGGCGAGTTCACGCGGATGTCCCTCGTCTCCGAGTTCATGGACATTCGCTACCAGGGTATGCGTCGTCTCATCTATGACTATCACGACGCCATTGATACCTATGCCAAGGACAAGGCCGCAGGAATCACGGCGTTGGAAGCAGTGGTGCACGATATTGCAGAGTTCAAGCGCAACAAGCTCTCGAACCGCAGTGTGATGATGCAGGCCTTCTTCGACGCCAAGCAGGTAGAGCTTGCCGGTTTGTTTCGCGGCAACAAGACCTCGAATGTGTGGACGGATCTGCGCTACGTGGACCCGGGCTACACACAGCAATACGAAGCCGCCCGAGACGGACGCTAACGATGTCGGAAATCCTGCGTCGTCATGAGGCCTACATGCAGCAGGCCTTGGAGCTTGCTCGCGAGGCAGCCGAAGAGGGCGACGTCCCGGTTGGATGCGTTGTCGTGTGCAACGACGAGGTTGTTGGGCGAGGCAACAATCAGATTCAGCGTCTGGGCAACCCCACGCGTCACGCCGAGATCGTGGCCATTGAGGAAGCCGTGAAGAATGTCGGCGAGAAGTTTCTCACGGACTGTACGCTGTATGTAACTCTCGAACCCTGCGCCATGTGTGCCGGAGCGATCGTGCTCGCACGAATCCCCACGGTTGTGTACGGTGCGTCCGACCCAAAAACCGGTGCATGCCGAAGCGTCTTCGAGATCATCGACGATCCCCGCTTGAATCACTCTGCCGTTGTGCGCACTGGTATACTCGAGCAGGAATGCTCGGCGATCTTATCGGACTTCTTTGCTGCGCAGCGTGCGCAGCCCGAGTCTGCCTCCACTCCGCCCCCCGAGCCCCCTGCCAAACCCGGCGGCATTCTCTGGCTTGTTCCCACACCAATTGGCAACCTTGAGGACATGACGCTGCGTGCGGTGAAGACGCTTCGTGAGGCCGACGTTGTCGTCTGCGAAGACACACGCAACACCGGCCCCTTACTCAAGCGCTACGATGTGCCGCACAAGCCACTGCTGAGTTATCACGAGCACAACGAACGTGAGCGCGCCCAGGAGATCGTAAGCCGCATACGTTCCGGACAAAAGGTGGCCCTAGTAAGTGATGCCGGAATGCCGGGCATCAGCGACCCTGGATATCGGGCCGTACGGGCCTGTGTGGAAGCCGGCCTTTCCGTGTGCGCTTTGCCGGGCGCCTCTGCAGGAGTAACCGCCATTGCGGCCTCGGGCCTGCCAACGGACCGCATACTCTTTGCCGGGTTTCTGCCGCAGAAAAAGGGACGAAGCGCAACCCTTCAGGAGCTGCTCTCGGTGGTGAATGCAACCGTTGTCCTCTACGAATCCCCCTACCGACTTATGGCACTGCTCGAGGAGGTCGTTGCCGCAGGAGCGGCCCACCGTCAGGTTGTGGTAGGAAGAGAGATCAGCAAGAAATTCGAAGAGTACATTCGTGGCACTGCTCAGCAGGTGCATGACGTATGTTCGCAGCGTGGATCGATCAAGGGCGAATGCGTCGTCATGATCGGTCCGGAGTCGCACTCGGGAGACTGATCGTGTTCATATCGTTTGAAGGTATCGACGGCAGTGGCAAGAGCACGCAGCTGAATCTGCTGCGAGAATGGCTTGAGCAGCTCGGCAGAAACGTCATCACCATCCGTGAACCGGGTGCCACGCTCCTGTCGGAGTCCATCCGGGAGATCCTTCTCAGCACCAAGCAGTCCATTACACCTACGGCAGAGCTGCTTCTGTTCAGTGCGGCCCGAACGCAACTTGTCGAGCGCGTCATCGAGCCGGCACTCACGGCCGGTTCGATCATTCTGTGTGATCGATATGTTGACAGCACCACGGCCTACCAGGGCTTTGGCAGGGGGCTTAACATGGACCAGGTGGCCGAGATCAGTCGGATTGCCACACGCGGCGTGATGCCGGAGCTGACGTTCTTCATCGACGTCCGCTATGAGCAGGCGCAGCAGCGTATGCAGTTTGCCGAGGGTGCTGCCGAGCCCGACCGAATGGAGCGGGCAGGGGGCGAGTTCTTCAACCGCGTCCGGGATGGCTACTTGGCCATCGCCGAAGCCGAGCCGAAACGATTTGTCGTGATCGATGGTTATCGAGATCGCGACGCCATTCACCGGGACATTCTCTCCGTGGTGGAAAAGCGCCTGCAAGCCCCCTGAGAACGCGGATACCGCTGGAGGTCATTGCGTATCTTTGGGGCCATCAATTTCACCACCCAATCGATCCGCAGGGTACACCCATGGTAGGTCTTCGTTCTCTCTGGCTGGTTGCCATCGCCGCATCTCTGGTCCTGGCTCCATCAGTCTTTGCTCAGGTCCGCATCGATGCTCGCACACTCCTTGTTCCGGTGCAAGTCGATAAAAAGGACGCCAGCGTTCAGGTAACGGCCAATCTGCACACGACCATTCTATCGCATGCCACGGCCCGCGCCCTCTTTGAGCCGCAACCGAAGCAGATCGAACTGGCGAACTTTCCACTGTCGGCCACCGAAAGCGTCACGCTAAAGCTGGAACGCTCGCGCCCGGTTGTGGATGCAAACTCGGAGATCTACACGCACACCAAGAAGGGCAAAGTTCCGGTAAAGGTGCGCCCCGTGGTCTCCTACCGCGGCACCATCAATGGTGATCCGGAAACGATGGTTTCGCTGCACTACAGCGATGCAGACGTAACAGGCTTCGTGCAGGAGCGCGATGGCCATCGCGTTGTAATCGCCCGCGATTTCTCGGCTCCACAAACGGCATCTGCTACACCGCATATCATCGGTGAAGAAGCCGCAATGTTTGGCGTCGATCCTATGTCGCGGTTTATCTGCGGCAACGAAGGCCTGCCGGTAGATGATGATGCCATGCGCCGCAAGATGTCCATTCCTGTTGTTCGTAAGGGGGCTGAGAACACCCAAGCTGACGAACTGCGTGAGTTCAAGATGGCCGTAGTGCTGCGCGAAGACATCGACAGCGTGATGAAGCGTCGCGGTCAGACCGATGAACAGATCGTGCAGTATTTCATCAAGGTGATCGCTTCCATGGCTCAGGTGTATGAGCAGGAACTCAACGCCTATCTCTACATGGCGTATTTCGAAAAGTTCACGTCTGAGGAACCATCCGGGTACTTCTATGATGGTCGCTCGCCTGGTGACCTGCTTGAGGAATTCTCGAGCGACTGGTCCAAGCGCATGAACAACGTGGACCGAACGGTGGCGCATCTCTACGCACTTATCCGTCCGGTAGGGGGCTCATTCGTTGGAGGAATTGCCTACCTCGATCAGCTCTGTAACAAAAAGTACAAGGGCGGCTACGGAGTGAGTACCGTCTATCTCTCGGCTACAGACATTCCCGGCAATCCAAACGCGGGCAACGCCTTCGTATGGGATGTATTCGTAGCTGCGCACGAGATGGGACATAACATCGGCTCGCCCCACACGCACAACTGCTACTGGAGTCCACCGATCGATACATGTCAGCTTGCGCCGCAGATCGACCAGACCGACGGATGTTTTTCCGATCAAAGCCTGCGACGCGTCATTCCCGGCACGATCATGAGCTATTGCCACCTCGTCAACGGACAACGCACTCCACTGACGTTCGGACCTCGTGCTTCGGAGCGCATGCGCGGTTGGATAAAGGCCTCACCGTGCGTGCCCCTTATCACACGTCCGCTGGTGCAGCTCACAGAGCCACGTGGCACGGACTCCTATCAGCCGGATGAGAAGATGACCATTCGCTGGAAGTCCAATCGCATCGCCGAGGTAAACCTGCTGTGGGGTCCGGCCGTGAGCGGTCCGTGGACCAAGATCGCCGGTCCACTCAACGCAGCTGATGAACTCTACACGTGGACCGTTCCGTCGAACCTCTCACCAGAGTTCTGGGTCCGCATCGAAGATGCTTCAGACCCGAACGTCAACGACACTTCTCTGGCAAAGTACCGTCTTTCCGTACCCGTTGTACTTACGGCGCCAAAGGGTGGAGAGCGTCTCGGCTCTGGATCAACGTACCAGATCCGCTGGACGCGTGCCCAAGGTATCACCAACGTCAAGGTGGAGTTCGCATCGGACGGAACAACGTTCGAGACGCTGTCTGCATCGCTGAATGCGGCAACGTTCAACTGGACCGTTCCGGCAACGGCCACAGCAAATGCTCGCATTCGTGTAACGGCCCTGAGCGCTCCTTCCACGCCATCAACGTCGGGCGAGTTTGCCATCGGAACGCCACGCTTTGTGCTGGACATCCCGGAAGAGAATGCGAAGCTGTGTAGTAACCAGCCGAATCAATATCGCTGGACGCATGACTTCATCGAGAGTGCGCGCATTCAGTACAGCACGGACAACGGCGCCAATTGGAGAACTGCAACACAGCAAAGCACTATTGACCTTTCTGTGTGGCAGATCTTCAGCACCAACATCAACATGAACAAAGTGCCTCCCGGAACGAAGGTGAAGCTGCGCGTTATCGATGCGGCTTCGGAGACCAACGTTCTCGCCACGCGCGATAATCTTGTGATCGACTCTTGCGCAAAGCCGGTATCTGTTGACGAAGAACCCAATGTGCAAGCCCCTTTCACGATCGCATCGGTCCATCCGAATCCAGCGTCCACATCGGTAACGTGCGTGGTCGGTTCGGACAAGGACGTTGAGTCTTCGTTTGTGCTGATCTCTACGGACGGCAGTGAGATCATGCTACGTTCAACAGAGCGTCTTGTGAGCGGCACACAAACCATCACCCTGCCACTGAGCAATGTTGCTGCAGGAGCATATCGCCTAGCGATCCGCTCAGGTACAATGCAGACGTCGACACCACTCATGATCGTTCGGTAAATCGAGGGCACGTTGTGAGTCTCTTCAATTCGCTAGTCGTTGCAACTCTGCCCATCATTCCCAAGCGCATCGTCAAGGCCGTAGCACAACGCTACATAGCCGGCGATGCGTTGTCGGACGCAGTTACGGTCACACAAGACCTTATGCGCAAGGGGGCCTGCTCCACGATTGACGTGCTGGGCGAGTTTGTTTCTTCGCGTGAGCGTGCAACCTCCGAGACAGCCTCGCAGGCAAGGGTAATCGATGCGATCCGCGATAATGGACTCGACTCGTATCTGAGCGTCAAGCTCACATCTCTCGGCCTGGATATCGATCAGGATTTTGCCTACGCTAATCTGCGCTCACTCGTTGAGCGAGCAAAGTCGTTTGGCCTGTTCGTCCGCATGGACATGGAGAACACGCCCTACACAGACGTCACGCTGGAGTTCTATCGCCGACTCCGCAGTGAGGGATTCGACAACGTTGGCGTGGTGATCCAAGCCTATCTGCACCGCTCGGAATCGGACATTCGGGCGCTGCTTGATTATGCCCCCTCGGTTCGACTCTGCAAAGGCATCTACGTCGAGGATGCGTCCGTAGCGATCAAGGATCCCAACGGCATCCGCGCGAACTATCGCAAGCTTCTCGGATTGCTTCTCTCATCAGAGGCACGCACGCACATTGCCACGCACGACGAGCAGCTCATCACCGATGCCGAACGTCAGGTTCAGCAGACGCGTCCGGCTCGTGAGAACGTCGAGTTTCAGATGCTGCTGGGCGTTCGTGAAGATCGCCGCGACTCGCTCATCAAGAGCGGACATCGCGTGCGCATCTATGTGCCGTTCGGCGATGACTGGTATGGGTATTCTACGCGCCGCCTGAAGGAGAATCCGCAGGTGGCCGGATACGTTGCCAAGGCCGTTCTGACAGGCCGATGAGACGATTGTTCAACCGTGGTTTTGCAGCGCTGCTGGCCCCCTGCCTGCTGGCGCTGTCCTCATGCCAAACATCCCGCATTGTGTACCCCGACCAGGTAACAGTTGGCACGTTCAACATTGAGTGGCTTGGCGACGGTGTTGACGACATGAAGAAGCGGACGGATGACGACTTCCGTCGCATTGCCGACGTGATCGATCGATGTGGAGCAGATGTTCTCGGCGTGCAGGAGATCGAAAACGCTGCTGCACTCAACCGCGTTCTTCGCCACCTGCCGGATCACGATGGGTTTGTTGCCGACGTAGGCATCAAGCAGAATGTTGGCGTGATCTTTCGCAAGGGGCTCACAGTGCGCCAGACAGACATCTACAAGCCCCTTACAGCAGGTGTGGACCGGCTACGACCGGGTCTGGTGCTTTCGTGTCGCAAGGATGACTTCGATTGGGTGATGATGGTAGTACATCTCAAGAGTACATCGCGCGCCGACAGTACGGACGAGCTGCGAGATGAAGCTCGCCGCATCCGCGGTAAGCAGGCGGCAATGCTGCGCTCCTGGGCCGACTCCGTGGTGCGTGCCGGTTCCGAAAAAGACGTGCTGATTGTTGGTGATCTCAACGACTTCCCCGGGCGGCGTGATAATGCCACACTTGGACCGCTGATCGCCAGCAAAGAGCTGACGTTCCTCACCGGAACACTGCGCTCATGCAAAAACCCGAACTGGTACACGATAGACCACGTTCTGGTCTCAGGAACAGCGCGCGAACGCTTTGTTGTCGGCAGCGAAACGGTCAGCGATATGCGCTCCTACCTCAACGACAAGGAGTCGGCAGGCGTTAGCGACCATTGTCCGGTAACCGTGCGCCTCAGCACTGCCGGTCCTGATAACGACTGACGTCAGGCGAATACGGTAACCTTATTGCCAGATCGCATGCTCACGTCAAGAGCTGCCTGCGCATGAGCCACAAGGTCATCCCACGTATCACGGGGCTCGGCCTGCGCAATGCCAATCGATGCGGTGAACGACAGACGCTTACCCTGCACGTCGACCGGTGAACTGGCAACTTCGCGGCGCATCGTTTCGGTCCAGTTCTGCGCTTCCTGCAGTTTGTATCCGATCAATCCAAGAGCGATCTGCTCATCACCAACGCGCGCCACAACGTCGTAATCACGAAGCTGGTCTTTCACCAGACGCAGAACATGCAAGAGTGCATACATGCGCTGCTCCGGTGTTGCGCGCGATGCATCGAGATGCAGCATACACACCGTGAGTGGGATGTTGTAGTCAACCGATCGGGCAAATTCCTCGCGGATCCGCATCTCAAAGCCGTTCCCGTTCAACACGCCCGTTGCATGGTCGAGTAGAGCAGCCCCCTTCAGCGACTGCGCTTGGTGCAGCTGTTCGAAGAGCGATGCAACATGCTCTGCCAGTGCTTCGGCAAGTGCGACGTCCTGCGACGAGAGCGAAGCCTCGAGGTTCTCAAGATAGACCGCTCCAAAACACTCCTTGGACGTCCGCAGCGGCACGGCTACAAACTGTCCATATTCGAGAGGGGGCTCACTGGCAACAACACGCGTTGAAGCTGTCTCATTGGTGAGCACCACACTTGATGCCGTTGTGATGCACGAACCAACATCGGTATTGCGCACATCTACACCTGATCCTACGAGCGAGCGATAGTTGTCATCCATCGCTGAACGTGCATCGGTAAGAGCCCATCCGCCGGCAGCAGCATCATAACTCACAAGACCTATTCTGCTGACGTCCATGTGCTGGATCAGCGTTCCAAAAAGCGCCCGCGTAGCATTCTGAACAGAGGCGGGTGCTTCGCTGAGAGCCTGACGCAGATGCTCGATCGCTTCAAGCTTTGCCGACGCCAGCATGAGATCGTACTTGGAGGTGTAGGAGGACACCAAGCCCGATATCAGCTTGGTGAACTGCCCGAAGAATCCAACCGTGATATCGGAATACGCATCTTCGATCTTTGAATCAGCACAGAGTATCCCAACAACATTGCCACCATAGTAGACCGGTACTCCGATGAACGAGACCGTCCCAGCCGCACGGGCATAGTACGGAAGGAGCTCCATCTCGGCGCTCGGACTAATCTGCGTGATGATCTCCGGTCTGCCCTCACGGGCAATTTGACTTAGCGCATCAATTCCCATCGGAAGCTTGCGCTGCGAGGTGAATTCACTCTCTGCTTCGGTGATCTTCGCCTCTACCACCAACTCCTGACGTTCGGAGTTGACCCATAGGAATGCTGCCGTGCGCGCATTCGTGGCCGAGCGGATAACCATCAGAACGCGATTCAACAGGTAATCGAACTCCCGGCGGGGCTCCTGTGATGCAAGATCCTCTTCGTTACTGTCATTAACGAACGTGGAAAGCGACACCGATGGTGAACGCCTTGATGTCTCTCGCGCAGGTGCGGGAATTGCTGCCGCTTCCTGAACATCAGCGGGTACTTCGTAGGCATCCCCAAACTCTCCCTCGAGCAGATCGCTGTCGTCAACCTTGATGTGTTCCGATACGGTCGGTTCCGATTTGATCGGATCCAATACGTCGGGTTCAGATTCCCCCGCTGCTGGTGTTTCAGCCGATGCGAGGACCCCGCCAGCATCGGTGGCATCCTGACGCTGAGGATCCCGAACCTCAGCCTCTGAGGCGGCCGGTGTGGACGATGCGGCAGAACGCACTGGTCGGATGATCACATCATCTGAAAGCTGAATCTCCTCGGTGATATCACCGGTAAACGGCACCGACGCGGCAGGGGGCTCTGCGGTGCGCCGCCCCGTGAGTTCCTGAAGCTGAGCGCGGCGCGCTGCCTGACGTGCCTCGCTGACAAGTGTTGGGACGGCTGGACCCGAACTTTTCCGCGTGCCCACGATGCGGACGCTTGAGTCGGCATCGGAGATCAATTCCACAGGTGTGATGGGCACATCGTTGTTGGTTGTTCCGGATCGTTCAGCGGCGACGTCATCAAACAAGGCCGTTTGGTTTTCATCGAAGAACGGCTGTTCTTCATCCTCGCTCTGTCCAAAGGATTCCCGGTAGGCATCCGGGTCAAATGTCTGAGTACGCTTCTTGGCGTCCTGTATCGTTCTCGATGTAATGTCAGGGGTCGAAGACGGCCTCACCGGTGTGATGATCTGCAGATCCGTAAGGCGTGGAGACACCATCATGAAAAGAGCAACGCCACCGAGAATGGCGATGCAGATGCCAATGAGACGAACCGCCAGATTGTCGAACGGAGCAACCACGGCTATTACCAGGCCAACGCCAATAGCGATAAAGGCGATAGAATCGCTGGGCAGAAACACCTTCCGTAACTCAACTTTCTTCTTGGCCATAGGACTTTAGGGAAGGAGTTCGATCTCGTATCGTGAGTCCTGCGTTTGGGACACCGTCTGCTCGCCCCCTTGCGGCATCCGTACGCGGGCTGTCATGTTCATGGTAATCCGGTTCTTCTTGCTGATGGTGTATCCGCGGTCGATATCCATCAGGGCTTTCGATTCGCCGGTGATGGATGATGACGAAACGGTTATTGAAAGGGGCGATCCCTTCGGCAGCGGCGCAACGCGCACGTTCCCAACAACATTCGCCGAAACAACGCCTAGATGTCGGTTGTTGAGTTCGTAGATCCGCTCAATCGTATAGGTTGCCGTTGTCGTAAGGGAAAAGATGTCGCTAAGTGGTGTCACCTGTTCATTCACCCAGCGTCCGGCGGAGTCGATCTCCTGCTTCGGATACGGCACAAACTCCTGCAGCGAGAACGAGGCATAGATGCTTGCCTTGATCTGCGATGCGAGCTGCTCCAGTGCGGCAGGGGGCACCTGCTGCTGCGAAGATGCAGTAATCTTCTTTACGATTGGTGTAACATCGCCCACCTGCTGAACACGTCCATCAGACGTGAGATACACCAGCACCTCTTCGCCGATCAGTGCCGAAAACTGCGGGAAACGACTCTTCACGTCAGCCGATGTGTCAGATGAGCGATAGGATTGTTCAACGAGTTTCTGTCCCGTCCTTCCGTTACTGACCACCGCCGAAACGCTAATAGAGTCAAACCGCATCACCGTCTCAAAGGATCCGTCTGAACGAATGGACCGCACCGTTCGAGTATAACAGTGAGTACTCTTTGTGCGTGTTCGGGCTGTATCCGGACCGCCGCTTGTTTCCTGGTGAACGCGGTAGCGGAATACATCGCCGGCACGATACCGAAGCACAAGCCCCTTGATACCGGCCGCCGCCGGGGTCTGCGTCTTTGCGCCAGATGTGTCTTTCAGTGAAAGTTCTTCCCGTGAGGCAACCGCCTTTTTATCCGGGGGCGCACATGCACTGATCCACGCCAGCGCAACGCCAACGAGCAAGAGCCGGGCCATACGCGGGCCTACCACTGATACTGCTTGACGAGCTTCCACGACTGCGTGGATATGACGCTTTGAGTAAAGACCTCGTTGCCGACCTTGCCGCGGAACCGCGCCTTGATCTCGGCATCCAGTCCGTTAAGTGTGCCTGCCGTAGAAAGCTTGGATGTGCAATTCACAACGGCCTGACCGTCCAGACACGTTACCAGGTCCGGGATCTCCAGAACGTGCAATGGCCAGCTTGTTCGAGCAGGTAGCGTGTCCTGGGTAGCGATCGTGTAAACGCCCCCTTCATAGGATTTGAATGTCGAGCGGGCCCTGCCTTCGTACACAACACCATCTACGCGAAGCATCAGGTCATGCTTCCATGAGGAATCGAGAGCCTTCTTGGTGCCTGGGATTATACGCTTCTGAACATCACCAAGATGCGAGAGACTTTCGTTCGAGAGTGACTGCAGCCAGATCGTTGAAACAAGCGTATCCAAGTCAGCAACATTCTGCTGGATATAGTCCTTCCAGAAGTCGACCTGCTCACCCGTGATCTTCGTCACCTCGCCATAGGGCGAATAGGTGATCTCAAAGGACCGGTTCAACGCACCGAGATATCCATTGAGGTCGGGAAATGCCTTCGGCGCAAGGTCCTTTTGGGAATCGTAGGTAATGACGGACGGACCCGTTGTGAACTTATACACGATCGAGTCCGCCGTGACGACAACGCGTGAAATGTTGTCGAGATTTTCAATGCATCGAACCGTCACATACGTCAGAACTTCTCGCTGATAGGTCCGCCGCGACGAATCGCTGTGAATACGCTCGATGAGAGTCTTCTCACTCACCTCATACGCCTGAGCTACGCCGGCACGGTATGATGCCTGCAGGCGATACTCCTTGAATGTAGGGGGCTGAGCAGCCGGCTTAGACTGTGCAGACACCTCAGTGGATGCACAGCAGACGAGCGCAAGCGCAAAAATCGATGCGTGGAACAGCATTGGTAGCGTTGGCATGGCGTGAATCTACGGCAATTCATTCATAAACGGCGCGGGGGCGGATTGCTCCACCCCCGGCGTTTTGTTTCGGAATGACGCGCCATCACGTGATGGCGTGTGGGGTGTTACCCGTTATTGATGAGTTCGCTCTCTGCGAAGAAGAATGCCACCTCGGCAAGTCCGTTTTCGACGCTGTCTGATCCGTGCACAGCGTTCTCTCCCTTGCTCGTGGCATAGGCCTTGCGAATGGTGCCTTCGGCCGCTTCCGCAGGGTCAGTCGATCCGATCAGCGTGCGCCAGTCGGCTACCGCGTTCTCCTTCTCCAGGGCAATCGGAACGATCGCTCCGCTCGACATGAAGTTCACAAGCTCACCGTAGAACGGGCGCTCTTTGTGGACCGCATAGAACTCACCGGCCACGGCCGGAGAAATGCGCGTAAGCTTCATGCCCAGGATGCGGAATCCCGCAGCTTGGATCATCGCTACGATGTTGCCAATGTTTTGATTGCGGACTGCGTCCGGCTTGAGGATGCAAAGGGTGCGTTCCATGTCTCAGGTTTTGGGTTTTGGGTTTTGGGTTTTGGGTTTTGGGTTGAAGATCACTTGTCACTCGTCACTCGTCACTCGTACCCCGGGCCAAGGCCCGGGGCTATTAGGGACTCTCTCGTCTCTCGTACCCCGGGCCAAGGCCCGGGGCTATTAGGGACTCTCTCGTCTCTCGTACCCCGGGCCAAGGCCCGGGGCTATTAGGGACTCTCTCGTCACTTGTCACTTGTCACTTGTCTCTCGTCTCTTGTCTCTCGTCACTCGTCACTCGTCACTTGTCACTTCTTCTTCGCCGTCTTCTTTGCTGGTGCAGAAGGTGCGTGCTTATCCAGCACATTCTTCATCGTGATGCCGATCGACGCCGGAGATTCAACGACGTGGATGCCGCAGTCGCGCATGGTGGCCATTTTATCGGCGGCAGTGCCCTTGCCCCCTGAGATGATGGCGCCGGCGTGACCCATACGACGTCCAGGAGGTGCGGTTTGACCGGCAATGAATCCCACAACGGGCTTCGTGACGTGCTTCTTGATGTATTCTGCAGCTTCTTCTTCGGCGTTACCACCGATCTCGCCTATCATGACAATGGCCTTTGTCTCCGGGTCTTCATTGAAGAGCTTAATGGCATCGATAAAGCGCGTACCAATGATTGGGTCGCCTCCGATACCGATACACGTTGTCTGGCCAAGACCAACATCCGACAGTTGGCGAACGGCTTCGTACGTGAGTGTTCCGGAGCGGCTCACAAGGCCGACGGGGCCACCCGGCGTGAAGATGAAGCCCGGCATGATACCGATCTTGCACTCGCCCGGAGTGATGATGCCCGGACAGTTTGGTCCGATCAGTCGCGTGGTAGAGTGCTGCAGGGCTGCCTGAACCGGGATCATGTCGTTCACCGGAATGCCTTCGGTGATACACACCACTACGTCCATGCCGGCTGCGATCGATTCAAGAATCGCATCGGCTGCCATTGGTGCCGGCACGAAAATGATCGATACATCGCACCCGGTGGCCGTGCGCGCTTCGGCAACGGTGTTGAACACCGGCACTGGACGGGTGAACGCATCGTCACCCTTTCCGGCGTACATTGTGCCACCCTTACCGGGCGTTACACCGCCCACGACGTTTGTGCCGTAGGCAAGCATCTGGGACGCGTGGAATGTACCCTCGCCGCCAGTGATGCCTTGGACGATGATTTTGGAATTCTTGTTAACTAAAACGCTCATGCTTTGTTGTCCTGAATAAAACGGAGCGCGAATTTACGGAAGATGCATCACACGGGAGGTTGTAAACCATGGTCGAGATTTCTTTGACATACGACGGCGAACTTCGAACCCGGGCTGTTCATGGTCCATCGGGAACGGGGCTTATCACAGATGCCCCCGTGGACAACCATGGAAAGGGCGAGAGCTTTTCTCCGACCGACCTCTTGGCCACGGCTCTTGGATCCTGCATGCTCACCTACGTGGGATTAACGGCAAACAAGCATGGATGGGATGTGCGAGGAACATCGGTAACCGTGCACAAGGAAATGGTGGCCGACCCGATCCGACGCATCGGACGCTTGACGGTGCAGATACATATTCCGTTAGCGCTCACCGACCAAGAACTTGCACTGATCGAACAGGCAGTCATCACGTGTCCGGTGAAGGAAAGTATTTCTGATCGCATTCAGGTGCCGTTAACGATCACCTGTATGCCAACGATCAACCTTCCAGGCGCGCGGCGAGGGTCATAAGTCGCTCATCGCTGAACATCGGCCCCTGCAGCTGCATGCCAATGGGGAGCCCCTTGTCATCCCGACCAAACGGCACGCTCAGTGCCGGGATCCCGGCGATGTTGGCTGAGACCGTGAAGTAGTCGCTGAGCCACATGCTCACGGGATCGCTCTTTTCACCGAGTCGGAACGCCGTTGTCGGAGTGGTCGGCAAGGCAAACGCATCATACGTTTCAAACACCCGGTCATACGACTGGCGTATGAGCATCCGTGCCTGCTGCGCCTTTGTATAGTATGCCTCTCCATAGCCCTTGGACAGAGCGAATGTGCCCAGCATAATGCGACGCTGGACTTCGGCACCAAAACCGGCCGTGCGGCTTGCCGTGGTGATGTCACCGTCTTCGGCATCGACGCGCAATCCGTAGCGGACGCCATCGAACCGGGCCAGATTACTTGATGCCTCGGCCGTTGCGAGAATGAAGTATGTGGGAATCCACAACTGTGAATGAGGTAGTTCCACATCCTCGATCACTGCGCCGGTGGAGGCAAGCTTTTCGAGATAGGATGTATAGGCAGTGATGATCTCCGGAGCGCATCCATCAAGCTGCTTCAATGGAAGCGCGGCGATGCGCGGTTGTGCCGGCATCTCCGGCAGCGACGGAACATCACGGGCCGACGTCGAGTCCATCGGATCCGTTCCGGCAATCACCTCGAAAACCTGCTGCATGTCGGCAACAGAGCGGGAGAAGATGCCGATTTGATCGAGCGATGACGCAAATGCCACCAAGCCGTGACGCGATACGCGTCCGTAGGTTGGCTTCAGGCCGTACACGCCACAAAATGCCGCCGGCTGACGGATCGAACCGCCGGTGTCGGATCCCAGAGCCACGTGGCACATTCCCGCAGCCACGGCAACAGCAGAACCACCGGAAGATCCACCGGGAACACGCTCGGCATCACTGGCATGGCGGACCGGACCGTAGGCAGATGTTTCGTTGGACGACCCCATGGCAAACTCGTCCATGTTGGTCTTCCCGATAACGATGGCGCCGGCATCGGAAAGTCGCTCCACGACAGTGGCATTGTAGAGCGGCTGAAATCCCTCGAGCATTCGGGATGCGCAGGTAAGGGGCTGACCCGTCACCGAAATATTGTCCTTCACCGCCACGATCAACCCTTCGAGCGGACGCGCCAACCCGGCAGCGAATCGCTCGTCGCTTTCGGCTGCAGCAGCGCGAGCCCCTTCGTCATCCACATGCAGGAACACGCCGAGATCGGCGCGACGCTGAATAACGCTGAGTGATTCGGCACAACGCTCGCTGGCGCTCGAGGTGCCGCCGGCAAATGCTGAACGGTCGATGGAATAGGTCATGATTGCGATGAGGGTTCGGGAGTTTCGGATGAGCCCGGCAGCGAGGCATCCGGTCCGGCATCGGGCTGGGGATCTGAGTCTGCCGCCGGGATGTTCTGCGGTTGCTCGCTAGTATTAGCACTCTCTGCCTCGCCCCGTGATACAGGGATTCCCCCGGCAGGCGGACGAATAACAGTTGTGGGCGTCATGTCCAGCGCTTCGCGTACCGCCGCGTCGGCCGATATGTCTCGGATCTGTTGGGTAAGGTCTTCCTGGGCCTTGCGGAACTGCCGGAGCCCCTTGCCCATCTGGCGAGCCAGATCGGGAAGTGCCTTGGGTCCGAAGAGGAGAATGATCGCCAGGATGATGACGATGAACTCGAAGCCGCCGACATCAAACATGGTTCACCGGCGAGTTACTTAACCGGATTGGTTGGCGTTGAATCGTCGTCATCGGTTGCTGAGGAGGCCTTCTTGAATTCCTTCAATCCGGATCCAAGGCCACGCATGAGTTCAGGAATCTTGCGTCCACCGAAGAGCAGCAGCAGAACAAGGACGATCAAAGCGATTTCGAGGGGGCCTAACCTACCCATCGGTTTCTCCCGGAGAGGTGATTCGTGTGGTTCGTGGACTGGGCAAACTTACGCCACATTGGCATTGCAGTGACGCAGCAGACTCTGGAAAACGGCCATTCCGTCAGCCGATCCGAGAAGGGGCTCACAGGCCCTCTCGGGGTGCGGCATTAGCCCCATCACATTACGGGTGGCGTTGGTAATGCCGGCAATGTTGGCAAGGCTGCCGTTGGGATTGGACTCATCAGTCGGCACGCCGTCGGCTGTGACATACCGGAACAATACCTGGCCGTTGTCCTCAAGCCCCTTGATAACATCGTCGGACGCCGTGTAGCGACCTTCTCCATGGGCAACTGGAATTCGAAGTACCTGGCCCTGGGAGCAGACATTCGAAAACGGTGTGTCGGTGTTTTCTACCCGCAGATGCACATCCTTGCAGACGAAGCTGAGGTTGCGGTTGCGAATCAGCGCGCCGGGAAGCAGTCCGGACTCACACAGGATCTGAAAGCCATTACAGATGCCGAACACCAGTCCACCACCATTGGCAAAGCCGATCACCTCGTGCATGATCGGTGAAAACCGCGCAATGGCACCCGTGCGCAGATAGTCCCCGTAGGAAAACCCTCCCGGCAGGATAATCACGTCGAGCCCCGGTGGCAAAGACGTGTCCTTGTGCCACAGGGCATGGACCGTTGCGCCGGCCAAGGATGCGCCATAACGGGCATCAGCATCGCAGTTCGAGCCCGGGAAGGTGACAACGCCAACGTTCATTCTGCCCCCACGGCAGCTAGTTCATGCAGCGTGAACTGGTAGTCTTCCATCACAGGATTGGTCAGGAGCTTATCGCAGGCTTCCCGCACGGCGGCCGAGGCCGAATCGTGATCTACCGCCGTAACCGTAAGCTCGATGTGCTTGCCGATGCGGACGTTCCCCAGAGACGGCATGTGAAGGGAGTGCAAGGCGTGCTCAACGGCCTTGCCCTGCACGTCAAGGATGGCCCGACGGAGCGTAACGGTGATGTTTGCGGTATAGGTCTTCATGGTCGCTCGAATCCGGGAAGTGCTACATGGTAAAGGGGTCAGGATCGCCTTCGTCAATCGAATCATCACTGTCGCTACGGTCGCGGACAAACACCAGGGCATGACGCACTGCGCCACCGACGAGGTAGAGCATCATGAACGGGAACATGGCCGCCAACTTGGTCACAACACACGCAACGAATCCGGCCAAAAATACGGAAAACACCACCGGACGCTGGCGGAAGGCACGCATCGACGGACGTGGCAGGTTGTCGTACTTGACGGTGCTGACCATGGCCAGCGAGGTAATGACGGAGACGGCGATGAGTGCATGGGGCTGCCATGGCGCCGGAATGCGATCGTGCCACACGGCCAGGTACGACAGGATCGTAAAGGCACCGGCCGGTATGGGCATTCCCCGGAAGTAGAGCTTGTCTTCCATGCTCGTGAGCTGCACGTTGAACCGCGCCAAACGCAGCACGCCCGCAAGAGCAGGCAGAGAGGCCAGAACAAGCGTCCATTGCGTATGCTGCATCGAAGCTGGGTAGGAGACGTAGAGTAGAACCGACGGAGCCACGCCAAAAGAAACTGCATCGCACAGGGAATCCAGCTCGACGCCGAACTCCGATGTGCTGCGGGTTAGCCGCGCCACAACACCATCCAGCATGTCGAATACGCCGGCCGTGATGATCAGGCCGATAGCCTCTGCCGGCCGACCCTCAAAGGCAGCCACGATGGCCGCGATCCCGCAGAACAGGTTCGCCAGGGTGAAGAGGTTTGGTATGACCGAGCGTGTGACGCGCATTATGCCTCGTTGTCGGCCCCGGCAAGCCTTGCCAGGATGTGTCGGGCGCTCACCACGCGGTCACCCGGATGCACCAGCACAGTAGCGCTGGCCGGCACAACCACGTCCATCCGCGAACCGAACTTCATCATGCCAAACCTCTGGCCCACGGTGGCAACATCACCCACTTTGGTATCGTACACGATGCGGCGGGCCAGAAACCCTGTGATCTGCTGGTAGGAGATGCGCCCATGGGGCGTGCGCAGCACAAACTGGGAACGCTCATTTTCCATGCTCGACTTCGGGTTGAAGGCCATCAGATACTTGCCCGGAATGTACTCCACCGATTCAATCACTCCCGAGGCCGGGTAGCGGTTCACATGCAGGTTGACAGGTGACAGGAAGATGCTGATCTGCGTTGCCGGACCTCCGAGAAGCGCATCGTGGTCAAGGGGAATCACATTCACCACCTGCCCGTCAGCAGGGGCCATGATGAGTCGCGTATCGGACTTTGCCTCTTCATGAAGGGGGCGTTCAGCATCCCGGAAGAACCACAAGGTGAACAGGCCAAGGCCGGCACCAAGGAGCCCCGTGAGCAGACTCAGAACTCCGTCGAGGAAGCCCACAGAAAGGGCGATGAGCAGGGCGCTGAAGCCGAGCATCAAAAAGGCGTTGTCGTAGCCGTAAGGTGTTATGATTCTGAACATTTCTGCGTTGTCTGGTCGTCAGGAGGTTCGTAGATTCGCCCGTCAAAACTAGCACTTTCGAGCCTCTCGGCGCGATCTTCTTTCGGAATCCATCATGAAGTTCACTGTAGCCCTGCCGGACCTACAAAAGGCCCTGCAGAAGGTCCTCCCTGCCATCCCTGCCAAGAGCACAATTCCCGTACTCGAGCACCTGCTGGCCGAACTGCGTGGCAGCGAGCTGACATTCACCGCAACGGACCAGGAGATCACCATCTCGCTGACGACGTTGGTGGTTGGCGAACGTGATGGCGCGCTTCTCATCCCTGCACGGCAGTTCAATGACCTTATCAAGGAGCTCGGCTCATCTGGTTCGTTGGAGGTTACGGCAAACGAGCGTAATCAGACGATCTCTCTGCGCACCCCAACAGGGTCCTACGAGATGAAGTCGCTCGATGCCGATGAGTTCCCCACGATTCCGCCGTTCCCCGAGGCACAGCTGGCAACGCTTCGCAAGGAAGACGTCATGCGCATGGCCAACAAGACCGTGTTTGCCGTTTCGACGGAAGAGTATCGTCCGAGCATGACCGGTGTGTTCTTCCAATTCCGCTCGGACAGCGTAACGGCAGTCGCCACGGATGGCTTCCGCCTGTCACGCGTGATCATCGGTGCCGGAGACGCAGAGTTTCCGGATGGTCTTGAAGCGATCATCCCGTCCCGATCTGTGGATCTGCTGCGCCGCGTCGAGAGTGACGTCTCGATGGAGATCTCCCGCACTCACGCGCGCTTTTCCATTGGCTCGCTAACGATCACCACACGCATCATCGACGAAAAGTATCCGCCGTATCAGAATGTCATTCCGGCCGACAACGACAAGACCCTGATCGTTCATCAGCGCGAAGTACTCAGCGCCATCAAGCGCGTATCGCTCTTCGCCAATACGAACACCAAGCACGTCCGATTCCGTATCGAATCATCGTCGATGTCCGTACACTCGGAAGACGAAGATTCGGGCAGCAAGGGTACGGAGAACATCCCGTGCGAGTTTTCGACAAGTGATTTCGAAGTGGGATTCAACTACCGCTTTCTCGAAGAAGCCATCAAGAACATCAGCTCCGAAGATGATCCGGACCTGAACGTGAAGATGACATTCTCCTCTCCTGTGCGCGCGGTGCTCATCACGCCAGCCGCTGGCGATGATTCGCTTCTCATGCTGGTTATGCCCGTGAAGATCTAACGGGCACTGACGTGGTGATCCGTAGCATTCATCTGCACAATGTCCGTAACCATCAGGAATCGGACTTGTCGTTCGTTCCCGATGTGAACATCCTCACGGGCGGAAACGGCTCCGGCAAGACGTCGATTCTTGAGGCTCTCAGCCTCTGTGCCATGGCACGCAGCTTCGTTCCTGTCAGTGACCAAGCTCTGATCCGTCACAACGAGGACAGCTGTACAGCAAATGTTACGGCCGAGAAAGACCTCGGCGTGCCCTATAGCGTTGGTGTAACGGTACGTCACGGCGTGCGAAAGCGCATTACGACGTCAACGCAAACGTCGTGCTCGCCCCGTGACATCATCGGTGCAATGCCGATCGTTGTGTTGAGTCCGGACCACAAGAGCATCACGTTTGGAGCACCCGCCGAGCGCCGCTCGTTCATTGATGCAGTTATGGCCCAATCAAGCCGGCGCGTTACGGAACTGCTCTTCGAACATCGCCGGCTCTTTAAGCATCGCAACGCTGTCCTTTCGGCCATGGCCGAAGGTAGAGCCAGTGAGCAGGATCTTGACGTCTGGACCGAACAGTTCATTATCGTGGGCGCAGAGATCGTGCAGCGCCGCGCGCAGTTTCTGCGTGACGTTACACCGCGTATTCGTGAGTCGTACAGCTCGGTGTCCGGTGGCATGGAAGACATCGATGTTCGCTACCAGCCCGACGTGATGGATCATGCTGCAGATGCAGATGTCCATTCTGCTGAAGCAGTGGCAGCGGCCTATCGGACAATTGCCCGCACGCTCCGCTCGCGAGAGATCGCGCGCCAATCCACGATGTTCGGACCACAAAAGGATGACGTTGCACTGTTCATCAATGGTGGGCTGGTGCGCGTGACCGCTTCACAGGGTCAGCACAAGTCTCTGCTCGTAGCACTGAAGATCGCCGAATCACAGATCCTCCAGGAGTACAGCAACGAACGTCCGGTTGTGCTGCTCGATGATGTTTTTAGTGAACTTGATGCCGATCGCTGCCGACGCGTCCTTGATCACGTCATTGCCATGAACATGCAGTGCTTTGTGACCACCACCGATGGCCATCAGGTACGCAGCGTTCTGGATTCCGTCGAGCGTCAGCATGGACGCAGCGTCAGCATCCAGATGTCAACGGTTGTCTCCGGACGTATCACCGCTACTGAGCGCTCCAGCGCCAAGGAGGCAGCGTGATCGAACTTTCGGAGCTCCTCAGATCATTCATCGCCTCACGCCACCTCGATGGTGAACTCGACAAGGCTCGCATCCCAAAGTATTGGGAAGATGTTGTCGGCAAGGGGCTTGCAGCACGCACCCAGATCCGCTCCTTCGAGGGCGGAACCTTGCGCGTGCATGTTCCCGAGGCAGCATGGAGACACGAACTCATCTTACGACGCGACGAATTGCGTCGCTCAATAAATCATCTTGCCGGAAAGGATCTCGTGCGCGAGATCGTCATCCGCTGATCCCCGTTTCGAATCTTAGGAGATTTCTATGTCAGACGCTCAACAACAACCTCTGCAACCCGGATATACCGAGGACAGCATCAAGGTCCTCGAAGGCCTCGAAGCCGTCCGCAAACGTCCCGCCATGTACATCGGCGATGTAGGCGAGCGCGGCCTTCATCACCTCATCCAAGAGGTGGTCGATAACTCCATCGATGAGGCCCTGGCCGGGTATTGCCGCAACATCATGATCACCCTCAATGCGGATGGATCATGTTCCGTTGCCGACGATGGTCGCGGTATCCCGGTTGGACCCCACCCGGTGAAGAAGATCTCAACGCTGGAAGTGGTCATGTGTACCCTGCACGCCGGCGGTAAGTTCGACAAGAACACCTATAAGGTGTCAGGGGGCCTTCACGGCGTTGGCGTCAGCTGCGTCAATGCCCTCTCAACCAAGATGCTCGTTACCGTTGAGCGCGATGGCAAGAAGTACGAACAGACCTACAGCATCGGCGTCCCACAGGGCCCCGTTGTAGAGGTCGGCACATCAAAGCGGACCGGCACCACCGTTCGGTTCTATCCGGATGACACCATCTTTCGCACAGTTGAGTTTCGGTACGAAAAGGTTTCGGAACGCCTTCGCGAGCTGGCCTTCCTCAACCCTGATGTAACGATCACCCTCGAAGACGAACGCGATGGCAAGAAGGACGTCTTCGCCTACCGTGGTGGTCTCGTAGATTTTGTCCGTCATCTGGATACGAACGCCACGGCGATCACAAAGCCGATCCTGATGAGCGGCACTGTGGCGAATGAATCCGGCGTTGAGACCGTGGTGGACGTTTGCTTTGAGTATAACTCGGGCTACAGCGAGAACCTTCTCTCGTACGTGAACAACATCAATACCGTTGAAGGCGGCACGCATGTCTCGGGTTTCCGCAGCGCACTCACGCGGACGCTAAACGCGTATGCGGCAGCCAACAACATGACGAAGAAGGACATCAACCTCACCGGTGAAGACTTCCGTGAGGGCCTCACGGCCGTGATATCCGTCAAGGTTGCCGAGCCGCAGTTCGAAGGTCAGACCAAGACCAAACTCGGCAACGGCGAGACCGAAGGCATTGTCCGCTCGATCATCAACGAAGAACTCTCAAAGTACCTCGACGCAACACCAAGCGCTGCCAAGCACATCATCGAAAAGGCCACTCAAGCCGCTGAAGCTCGCGCGGCTGCACGGAAGGCCAAAGACCTTATCCGACGCAAGGGAGCGCTGGAAAGCGGCTCTCTCCCGGGCAAGCTTGCCGACTGTTCGCTGCGCACTCCCGAGGATACAGAGATCTTCCTCGTTGAGGGAGACTCTGCCGGTGGCTCGGCTAAGCAAGGCCGAGATCGTCGATTCCAGGCTATCCTCCCGCTGAAGGGAAAAATCCTGAACGTCCACAAGGCCCGCCTCACGAAGGTGCTCGAGAACGAAGAAGTCCGAACGATCTTCACGGCAATCGGCGCCGGCTTTGGCGATGACTTCGATGTGGCAAAGGCCCGATACGGCAAGATCATCCTTATGGCTGATGCCGACGTGGACGGCTCCCACATCCGTACGTTGCTGCTGACGTTGTTCTGGAAGCACATGCCGGATCTCATCAACGACGGACGTCTGTATATCGCTCAGCCCCCTCTCTACAAGCTCAAGAAGGGCAAAACGGAGATCTACGCCTACAACGATGCCGAGCGCGACGAGGCCATTGCCCGCATCCGCAAGGAGAAGGCAGACCGCAAGGCCGCCAAGAACGCCGAGGCCGGCATCGCCGAAGAAGCCGAAGTACCGGTTGAGGAAGGGGCTACTGCCGACGGAATCGTGATCAACCGCTTTAAGGGTCTGGGAGAAATGAATCCCGACCAGCTCTGGGCAACCACCATGAATCCGGAAACGCGCACGCTGCTGCGCGTAAGCATCGAAAATGCCGCCGAGGCCATGCACGTGTTCGAAACGCTCATGGGAGAGGCCGTTGAACCGCGCCGCGACTTCATCGAGCGCAATGCCCAGTATGTAAAGAACCTGGACATCTGACCGAAAAAAGAAGACCCCGCATGTCTGCACTCATGCGGGGTCGGGGACAGTGACTACATGAAGTATGTCGCTGATACGGGGGAAAATGCTTTATGGCGTCCCGAAGTTCCCGACGAAATGAAAAAAGCCGTCCCGAGGGACGGCTTTTTTACTCAGAAAATTACCTTAGGGCTTAGTACCGGTAGTAATCCGGCTTATACGGCCCCTTAACGTCCACGCCAATGTACTTGGCCTGCTTATCGTTGAGGACTTCAAGCTGGACGCTGATCTTCTTCAGGTGCAGGCGTGCGACCTTTTCGTCGAGCTTCTTCGGCAGCACGTACACCTTGTTTTCGTAGTTCTTCGAGTTCTTCCACAGCTCAATCTGAGCCAGCGTCTGGTTCGTGAAGGAGTTCGACATCACGAATGATGGGTGACCCATGGCGCAGCCAAGATTAACCAGACGTCCTTCTGCGAGAACGATGATCTGGCGCTTGCCGATCGTGTACATGTCCACCTGTGGCTTGATCTCGACCTTGCTCTTGCCATGGTTCTTGTTCAGCCATGCCATGTCGATCTCATTATCGAAGTGGCCGATGTTACACACAATGGCCTTGTCCTTCATGGCCTTGAAGTGCTTCTCGGAGATGATGTCGCAGTTTCCTGTGGCTGTAACCACGATATCTGCTTCCTTGACGGCATCAATCATGCGCTTTACTTCAAAGCCGTCCATCGCTGCCTGGAGGGCGCAGATTGGATCGATCTCCGTAACGATCACGCGGACGCCAGCCCCTTGCAGAGATGCGGCCGAACCCTTGCCAACGTCACCGTATCCGGCAACAACGGCAACCTTGCCGGCAAGCATGATGTCCGTTGCGCGGCGAATTGCGTCAACAAGCGACTCCTTACAGCCGTACTTGTTATCAAACTTGCTCTTCGTTACCGAGTCGTTCACATTGATGGCCGGCATCGGCAGCGTGCCGTTCTTTACACGCTCGTACAAACGGTGTACACCAGTGGTTGTCTCTTCCGAGAGTCCGCGGATCTCTCCGATCAACTCCGGATACTTATCCAGAACCATATTGGTCAGGTCGCCACCGTCATCCAGGATCATGTTAAGGGGCTTGCGATCCTTCCCAAAGAACATGGTCTGCTCGATACACCAGTCGAACTCTTCTTCGTTCATGCCCTTCCAGGCAAACACCGGAATACCGGCCTTGGCGATAGCCGCGGCGGCGTGATCCTGCGTCGAGAAGATGTTGCAGCTCGACCAAGTAACGTCTGCTCCAAGGTCAACGAGGGTTTCGATAAGCACAGCCGTCTGGATGGTCATGTGAAGACAGCCGGCGATGCGGGCCCCCTTCAGAGGCTTCTTGCCCTTGAATTCTTCCCGCAGAGCCATCAGGCCCGGCATTTCTGCTTCGGCCAATTGGATCTCTTTGCGACCCCATTCTGCCAAGCCCATATCGGCCACGGCATAGGAGTTGGTCTTGTGAGCGATCGTGCCTTTGGCCACACGGGCCGGAGCCTTCATCATGCGGTCAAGTGGTCCGGCAGCCTTCTTCGCCGCGCCATTCTTGTGCACACCATTCTTGGCCACACCATTGGTGGATGCCTTTGCCGGTGCCTTCTTGAGGGTTGTAGTTGCCATTGCGATGTTGATTGTGTGTGTGTCCGAGTGAAAAATACCGGTACCTGCCAGGCACCTTATGCGAATGTTCCAGCAAACGCCGAAACAAGGTCAAGATGTTCCCACGGGAACTCGTGACGTCCAAAATGTCCGTAGGCAGCCGATGCGCGATAGATGGGGCGACGCAGATTCAGGCGGGTGATGATGCCGGCCGGAGTCAGATCAACATTCTCCATGATGAACTTCTCCAGGTCGCGCGGGTTCACCTGGGAGGTGCCGTGCAGATCGGCATTGATCGATACCGGTTGGGCAACACCAATGGCGTAGGCCAGCTGGATGGTGCACTCGCGGGCGATGCCGGCGGCAACAATGTTCTTTGCCAGATGACGTGCGGCATACGCTGCAGAACGGTCGACCTTTGTCGGATCCTTGCCCGAGAAGGCGCCGCCACCGTGTGGTGCCTTGCCGCCGTAGGTGTCAACGATGATCTTGCGGCCGGTGAGCCCCGTATCACCGTGAGGACCGCCGATCTCGAATTTTCCGGTTGGGTTAACGTGGAACTTGGTCTCCGACGTGATAAGATGCTCCGGAACAACGGCCTTGACGACATTCTCGATGACGTCGTCGTGGATGCGGCTTTGTGCATTCGGCATCGGATCGTGCTGTGTGGAGACAACGATCGTGTCAACTGCCACAACCTCACCATTATCTCCGTAGACCACCGATACTTGGGCCTTCGCATCCGGACGCAGGTACGGCATCAGCTGAGGGGTGTTCTTCCGAATATCTGCCAGCCGTTTCACGAGCTGATGCGAGTAATGTATCGCGGCCGGCATGAGTTCTTCGGTTTCCTTACAGGCATAACCGAACATCATTCCCTGATCGCCCGCTCCGCCGGTATCAACGCCTTGAGCGATGTCCGGTGACTGACGATTGATCACATTGATGACGGCACAAGAGTCAGCCTCGAAGCGGTACTCGCCGCGGTCGTAGCCGATCTCGCGGATAACGCCGCGCACCAGCTCCGGCAGATCGATGTAGTGCGTTGTAGTGATCTCGCCGCCAACAACGATCATTCCCGTTGTTGCGAAGCATTCGCAGGCAACACGGCCGGTGGAATCATTGGCAAGAACTTCGTCGAGAACGGCATCCGACACTTGGTCGCAGACCTTGTCGGGATGTCCTTCGGAAACGGACTCGGAGGTAAAGATGTACTTCATCGTCAGTAAAGGTTGGTGGGAGTGGTGTTCTCTGGTAGGGGGCTATTGGGACAACCGGACGATGGACCCGTCGCCAATGTTGATCGAAGAGAAACGACCGGTCACCTCGGCATTTTCGCCGATGATCGACTGGTCGAGAGAGATGTCGGCTACCGACGCATTGTCACTGATAATACTGTCACGAATGATACTGTTTCGCACCACCGACCCCTTGGAGATCGACGCATAGGGTCCGATCACCGAGTGTTCAACAATAGCCGTGGGGTCAACATGCACAGGTGGTATCAGCACACATCCGCGCGGAGCCGTCGGCATTTCGCCACGCTGCGTCAGGAGGAATCGGTTTGTCTGCAACAGCGTTTCCGGCTTTCCGCAGTCATACCAGCCGTCCACCGGGAAAGTGGTAAACTTTTCTCCGGAGTCAACCATGATCTGCAAAGCATCAGTCAGCTGATACTCCCCCTTCGTGCGAATGTTCTCCGAGATCAAACGGTCGAGCGCCATCTTCAGTCGCGAGGGCTGATGGATGTAGTATAGTCCAACGATAGCCATCGTAGAAACGAGTGTTTCGGGCTTTTCCACGAGGCGGGAAACAAAGCCCCCTTCCTCGATCACTACACCGAAGCGACGTGGATCATCAACGTGCTTGACGCCGAGCGACGAGAATTGTCGGGTTGCAAGAACGGACAGGTCCACATCGAACACTGTATCGCCAAGAATGATCAGAACCGGTTCATCGCCGAGCGATTCGCGGGCCGACCATATCGCATGGCCAAGACCGAGCATCTCGTCCTGCTGCACAAATCGAGCATCAAGCGAATACGTCGATCGTACATAGTCCTCCACCAGATCACCCTTATAGCCGGTGATGATCGTAGCAGTTGTGATGCTCTGCTGGACAAGTGAATCGAGGATGTGTCCGAGAATCGGCTTCCCCGCCACATTCACAAGCACCTTTGGAAGCGAGTGTGTGAATGGACGCAGACGTGTGCCGATACCGGCTACCGGGATAATGGCGTGCATTGCGGCAAAGATACGGGCATACACCGTATCCTGAAGGGGGCTAGTTCAGCCGAACCACCTGGCCAGCTCGAAGCATCGACGAATTCCGTAGCGATGGATTCTTACGGCGTATCTCGGCCACGGAAAGACTGAAGCGGTCAGCAATGCCGGCCAGCGTATCCCCCTTGCGGACACGATACGACTTGGGTCGCTTTGGCGCAGATGCGGCGATCTCCTGCACAGGCATCCGGCGCCGTGGTGCTTCCACAAGGAGAATTGCTCCGGGCTTTACTCTAGCCGTTCGCTTGACGTTGTTGAGTTCCGCAAGGCGGGCAACCGTCATCGAATATCGATTCGCAATCGTCTTAAGGTTCTCGCCCTTGCGCACGGTGTGGCGCTGTGTGCGCACTCGCGGCAGCTGTTCAACAGAGGTTATGTCCGCCGAGGCACGGGCCTTCTGCACGCCCGAGGGAGTTCCAACGATCAGCGTGTCACCCACCTGCAAACCATCGCGGTCGTAGGGAATATTGTTCCAGTTGCGAAGGTCAGCAATGCGGATGTTGAACTTGCTGGAGATCGCCGAAAGATTGTCGCCACGTTCAACAACATACACGGCGGCAACACCTTCTCGCATGCCACGCGAATGGGCATCATCGGCAACCATGGATTTCGGCGCTGCCGCGGACTTTACCGATGTATCCGTCCGCACCGCTTGCGGTGCAGGTGGCGAGGAGCTGGATAGATCTGTGGCAGCGGCCGCGCTAACGCTGCGGACCGGAACACGCAAAACCGAACCGGACTTCAATCGGGCTCGGTATCCTGTAATGCCGTTGATCTCCGAGAGCTCCACTGCCGAAACGCCGTAGGCCGCGCTGATGCTCGCAAGCGTCTCCCCGCGCGACACCGTGTGCTTTAGGTAGATCTGCTTTTCATCGTCGCCCAGAGCCGCGAACCGACGCATGAAGTCCTGGGCCATTCCCGGATACAACTTCAGCTTGTATGGTCCCTGCGGCGGTGTACAACCACGAACCAGTTCCGTGTTCAGAGCCCGAAGCGAATCCAACGGAACGGATGCACACTTTGCAAGCGCACTAAGGCTTACGGGCTCGTTGATGGTGACCGTTTCGTACTCGTATGGATTATGAAACGACAGAGAGTCGTCCGGGAAACCATACTTATCGCGATTCAGCGTGATGAGCGTCGTGGCAATGTACAGTGGAACGTACTCTCGAGTTTCCTTCGGCAGAAACTCGCGAATCTGCCAGAACGTCGGCTTATCCAGGCCAGATTTGCGGATCGCGCGGCGCACGCCCCCTGCCCCACAGTTATAGGCAGCCAACGCAAGGTGCCAATCTCCGAGATCGTTGTAGAGATCTTTCAGGAACCGCATTGACGCCCGCGTTGCCTTCTCAGGATCGCGACGTTCATCCATCCAGTAGTTGACATTCAGATCGTACTCTTCACCTGTGGCCCTCATGAATTGCCACATACCCACCGCTTTCGCTCGAGAGACAGCTTCGGGGTTCAGGGCCGACTCCATCATGGCAAGGTGCACGATCTCTTCGGGCATCTGCTCTTCTTTGGCAATGCGCTTGAGTGTTGGGAACCAGCGTCCTGTCCGTTCGATCCACGTCTTCATGAACCTGCGTCCACGGCCCTCGGCCATGAAGGACATCTGTGGTCGGACGTACTCGTTGTACGTCAGTGGGATGGTCGTATTCGGGACGTCCACCAGAGGTGCCGGTGGCGCACCAGTGGTAATCGGCTCTACTGAGGTCTGCCGAGCATCGGCCTCTTCAAACAACCGGTCCCGCAGAATAAAGATGGACGTATTGGGATTGAGATTGTCAATGCTCTTGACGTAGGTCTCGTAATCCTCAATAACGGCCTGAACAAGGTCCGTGAAGTCAGCGTTTGACTCAATGTCCGGATAGGTAGCCAGGTCATTCAACAGAGCGATCGCCGATTCAAACTGTTCGGCTGCCTGCGACGTATCGGCCTTTTCAATCAGAGATAAGGCCCCCAGATAGCGTTGGCGCGCCCTCTCCATCTGCGTGGTAACAACGGGATCCATCCGCACCTTGGATGAATCATCCTCGTCCAACTCACTGAACTCATCGGGGAAAATGGGCCGCTTGCGTGCAGAATCAGGGATCGAAGCCGACGGTGCGGCTGCCCCTTCCGACCGGACGTCCAACCCTGCTGCCTGAAGGAGTCCTGCAGCAATCACGGCTGCGGTCAGGAAAGCAATCAGATGGCGTTGTGGCGGACTGGACATTCGATTCGGTGGAGTTTGAGCGTTGTGATCGGGAACCACGGTAAATATACCACGGCCCGGCAGAGGACGCCAAACCCGACATTTCATTGCCGCATGAATGGAAGTTCATACAGCACATAGTGTTACGCGCAAGGTGATTACTTCAGGCCGGTATCGATCCAGGCCTTGATCTGCGCAATCGAGCAGTCATCAAGCCTCTGGCTTCCCGGTGGCATCGATGCAAATCCGGCTGCATGCATTACCGATCCCAGCAATGCGCCAGAGCGTGCTTGTGCCTCAACCCCGGTACGCTGGGTAAGATTGATCCCTGCGCTTGGCGAACTTCCCCCGTGGCAACCGGTACACCATGTGGTCATGATCGGCGCAATGGTGCTGGTGTACGTCACGTTCGAGGTGTTACAACCGCCATTGTCCGCCGAGCAGTCGCGATTCTTTGCCCCTTCCCGAATCCACCGTTCGATGGTGGCAATCTGGGCCTTGGTCAGAGATCTTGGTGCAGGGGGCATGCGTTCGTCCGATTCGTCGGTTACCAAGGACTCATAAAGTTTCGACCTTGATGGGCTGCCCGAAACAACAATCGTTTCACGGCCGTGCATGATGGCGTCATACGAGGTCAGGTTTACGCCTTCCTTCGGACGATCGGCATCATGACATTCGGCCATGGTACAGTTCGTGATCAGAATCGGCAAAACGTCGCGGGTAAAGCAAACTGATGAATCGTGCGAACCCGTTCCCCCACCCGTATTGCCACCGCCGGTATTGCCTGTGGTGTCGGTGCTACCTCCACCGGTGGTATCACCATGCTCGGTTGTGTCGTGGTCATCATCGCCATCGCGGTGATGAAATGGACCTTGGAGATAGTCCGCGCACGAGGCAACGAGGAGGAGAAAGGCAACGGCAACAGTGGCGAGAGCGTATCGATTGGACATGTCGTTTTCGTCGTTGATGGGTGGAATCCTGATGGTCGGAATTACCAACGGAGGGTCGAATTTCTACAAAAACTCCCGTGGTTGAGAAAGTTACAAGGAAGTGGCGGAAAACCTTGGGATTTCCGCAACGCTCCGCACAGCAACTTCGCGGTGGAGCCGGGCAGCTAGAAGGCGGTCTCGAAGAAACTGCTCGCCGGCATCATCACCGCGGTCTCGGCAGAGCTCCACGAGTGTTTCGATCCAATACTCCGTGGAAGCCCATTCGGCTTCGGCGCGGCGCAGTTCCTCGAGATGGTCGGTATACCGCTCGTAGGCGGAAAGGGTCTCGTTGGTCATTTCAAACCTCACAGGAAGAAGAATAGAACTGTTCTCTTATCCTTCCTTGAGCCCCTTTTCACGAAAAACGTGACGCTACTATCGGAGTCTTACGATGATCGTACCGTGAGGGATGGGACGAACATGCACGCCGGGAGGGAGTACTTCTTCGGCAGAGGTTTCCAGAAGCTGACCGAGTACATCATAGGCATCGATCGTTACGCTCTGCTCGGATTCCAGTCGGAAGACCACTCGATTGTTGACGGGGTCAACGAGGTAGTCGCCACGCCGGTGACCATCCGAATCCGCAACGGAAAGCGGTCCGTCCTCCAAACGTCCGCGCGGTATCAGCGATTTCCCGGAGAATGCCGGATAATCGAGAGGGTACCGATAGATCTTGAATACCATGTTGTTGCGGGGAGTCTGGCCCTGCGGGGTGACGCCAGCATTGGTAACGGGGTTTACGTATCGCCAAACTTCTTTGCCATCGGGTGTGGACTCGATGAATATGCCAGAGGGTCCGAGGCACGACACCGTATTGCCGTTTGGCATGCGCGTAGCACCGCTGATGTTCTGACCGAAGAACTGATTGGAAAGGGTCTTGGGGTAAACCACAATTGGCTTGGCAGGTCCGAATGGCTTACCGGACTCACGGAGATACGTCCCATCAGGCTTGAGTGGCAGCACGATCTCATCAACAGACGACCCCGCAGCACCCACTCGCCCCATACCATTGTTGAAGATGGTCAGTCGTGTTCCGTCGGCATCCAGCCAGCGTGCATCGTGCTGACCAAAGAGCGTCTGCTCCTGAGTGGTGCCGGACTTGTAATTGGCCGGACTTCCGTAACGATACACGATGTCGCCGCTCTTCCGGGAAATGATCCAGATCTCATTGAGGTTATGGACGCTGACCAATACCTCGTCTCGCTTAGCATTGTAGCGCACGGAATTCATGTGGAGCCAGTCGGTGCGCGTCCCTCCGACATTGATGTCGATCCGTTCCGGGTTGTCGGCCACAACTCCGTAGTTAGGCTTCTTCGGATCGACGTCCTGGATCATGTGGTCCCATGATGACCACGACCAGACAACCTCTCCGGAGACCGGTCCGGTTGGACGCACTTCAATCACGCGCTCGGACCAGAGTGCATTCTCCGTAAGGCGCGCAGCGGGGCGTCCGGCAGCAATTGCTTCGTCGCGCGTGTGACTCTCCCACACGAGCAGCATAACGTTCCCGTTGGGCATGATCTCCACATCATGATGCTGCCGCGCCGTCGGTGTGAGGTGGGTGTACGTCCATGTCTTAGTTCCAGACCAGTCAAACATCTCCACCAGGCCGCCTGCACCGCCCCCTTGCATCAATTGAGATGCTGCATTTGCCGTGCGAAGAAGCGTACCATTTTCCAGAAGCATCACTGCCTGACCCGGACCGTATCCGCTTTGCCAGGTCTTAACGACCTGACCGTCGTTGTTAATGAGGTAGGTTGTTGTGGATGCGATCGGCGCGAACAGCGTGTACCCTTGGAACGAATTCGCAGCATCGTGACTGATAAGGCCTACGGTGCGCTGTGCAAGGCATACAACAGAGCTCCCGATAAGCAGGAGAGCGGCTATGAAACGGTTCATGCGTGGAAACTACGAGAATTTCTCAGCGGTAAACCTCATCGTTTGGCATGGTTACAGCTCTTGCCTGCTGACCAGCTCAATATCGAAGTATGGCAGCAACGCCCGTGGTCGTTGGCATAACGTCCGACGGAAGAACGATCACCGTGCCGCCATGACGCAAGACAATGCGGGCAATGTCATCCAGCAGATCGTTCACATCCGGCATCATGAGGTCGTCGAACACCACCTTGCCAGTATCCTCATCGATCCTTCCGGGCAGTTCTCGCGAATCCTCGACAAAGAGTGTATGGATGCGTCCCTCGACGGCTGCCGTGGCAATGGCAAAGATCCCATCGATACCCTCGGCGTGACCCGCCGCCTCCTCATAGGCTTCGATGAGCGTCTTGCTCTCTGCTATCAAGTGCGGCTGCATCGCCCCCCATGATCGGCTGACAAGCTCACGCAGATCAATACCAAATGGGTTTACAATCACGCTGCTCTCCACGAGGCGTGGATTTCTGCTGATGCGATGGAACAAGGCAGACTGTTCCGGCAGACTGGCAACAATAAGAGGCAAACCGGTCGGTCGCGAAGCAATCTCCATCACAATCCGATCGACTTGACGGAAGAAGCGCTCGGTGTCCTTGTCAACCTCATCTTCAATGGTGGTGTGAGGGACCGTTCTCATGGTACCACCCGAATTTGATCTGCTGAATCCTGGGTCACTAAGCTCATCACCGAGAATCTCATTAATCAGAAGCAACGGTCCGGTGGGAAACGCCACTTCTTCGAGGCCATCTCTGTTTCCAACGAAGAGCTGAGCCGACTCGCGCGTAAGACATAGAACATGATAGTCTTCGAGCGTTTGCAGCAGACGGAACAGTGGCTTCACATGGAAGTTATCAGCAACAACGGCTATCTCTGGGACGGATCGATCAAGATGCTGCGTAATGAACACGCCTGGCGCGCGGAAGATCGCAACGCCCTGACGTCGAGTGTTCCAGAATGCATCGTCCCGTTCGAGCTGACGGAACGGCATCATCAGCGCCGTTACTTCGTCCGAGTCATAGGCCATTTCCAGCGAATCGTTCAGATGCCGTACGAGCTGCCGATATCGCGTCTGATCGTCCCGCCGTTCCGGCTGCGTGCGGTGCGTCGGCAGATAGAGACTAAGACATGGCTTGGAAGTGATCGAAAAGAGATCTTCGATCAGGGGGCTTTGCGCAACGTTGAACATCATGAACTCCGGTGGTGAATCTCTGCTTCGAAGCTATCCGATGCAAAGCCCCTTCATTCATGACAAACGTCAGTTACCGGCCTACGGCAACTCTTCCATTGCTTACCATCAGCAAGCGTCGCTGCGTGGACGCAACAGCAATGTAGACGCCGTCAGCAAGTTGTCCGATCTGCGCCATATCTGCATCCTGCGCAGCTACCCGACCATCAATGCCGTAGAGCGTCCACCCCTCTGCGAACGTTGGAATTGTCTCATCGTCATCTACGCTCGTGGTAGCTACCATTCTTGGCGCAGTAAACACCGCTGCGGCGCGGTCTACCCCATTGGGATCATGCACTTCATGGGCAGCCCCCTGATAAAAGATGACTCCATGGTCACCATCGGCTACGCCCATCTTCTTGAGCTCCTGCTCTATCGCGCACGTACCGCTGACGTAGGGGTAGTTGGTCGCAAAGAAGCCCATGCCATGATAGGCACGGTTGATGGCACACGGAACCACCGGATCATCGACTTGGTGATAACTAAACAACGGTATGAAAGGGGCTCCTGTCAGATACCTCAGGTCAAAGAGTGCTCCAAAGATGTTCAGCACAACCTTGATACTCGGGGTCTGCACGTCCGTGTGAAGGTTCCCCTGCGGACTGCCAAGCGCAGGACGTGGAAACGTCCCGGAAAGACGCACGGCATCGCTGATGGTCCCAGCAGCTGCCGGTATAGGGTCCAGCGGATCGATGTACGCCGCATGCAAGGCGATGATCGAGCCGGCGCTCGCGCCACCGATCACCACGCGTGAGGTGTCGATACCATACGCGCCGGCGTTTTTGGCAAGGAAGCGCAGGCCCCCTCGTACATCCTGGATGCCCCGATAGCATGCGCGGATTGCTTCGGCCTCGTCATAGGCAAATGGCGGATCGAGCAGTGCTCCATGAATGCCGAGTCGATACGAAATGGTCACCGCCGTGTATCCCCGCTTTGCCCACGTTTCGCACAGCGAATTGAAGTCGGCGCGATTGCCCTGGATAAAGCCCCCTCCATGCACCCACACCACAAGCGGCCGTTTGACGGCGTTGTCATTGGTGGGCATGAAGATGTTCATCTTGAGCGTGTCTATTCCCCCATCAAAGCGCTTCGCCGTGCCGTAGAAGACATCCTTCTCGGCGCGGATCTTGTAGGTTGGCTCAACGAATGACTGAGCGGAAAGGCCGGCGGCCAGTATCAGCAGCGAGGCTACGATGGTGGCAAGGGGCTTCATGGAACACTCCTCCGAATTGGCGGATGAGGATTACGAAAGGTCAATACTACGGAAGATGGGCTATAGAAGGATTTCCTCAAGGGTCATGCCAAGAAACACATCAAGCGGCATACCGTCATCACCAACAAGAATCAGTCGTGCATCGCCGTGCATCTTCCGAAACTGCTCTGTTCCTCGATACGCACCTCGGCTATCTCCACTTTTAACCTCGATAAGTATTCGCCGACGTGGACTCTGAAGGACGAAGTCCACCTCGACGTTTCCCTCGCGCCAATACTTCACCGACGTTGTTGTTCCCCGCGCCAGTCCAAGAAGATGCGAACCGACGGCAGACTCTACAATCTGTCCGCGCAGCGTAGGGTCGATCGACTTCGTCGAACCAGAAAGTCCAAGGATGGCAGAAAGCAGTGCCGGTGCGGTGCTGATGAGCTTTGGGCTTGCCGCACGGGAACGCGCTGCCGTGGCCGTATACTTCTCAAGTCCTGTTAGCAGACCGCTATCGGAAAGAAGCGAAAGGTACTGGGCGATCGTTGCGGCATTTCCTGAATCCTGCAGCCGACCGAGCAGTTTTTGAAGCGACACAATCTGTGTCGACATTCTTGTTCCGAGAATGAACAGGTTTCGAAGCAGGGCCGGCTTATCGATCCGCTCAAGTGACAGAACATCCAAGGCCAATGTGCTCTCAATGATGGATTGCCGCATGTAGTCGCGCCAGCGATCCGGCGTTGAACGGAAATCCATCGGACCCGGATACCCGCCGACGATGAGATACTCATCAAGCTCTACACCAAAGGCATCGCGCATTTCGGGCCACGACCAATGTCCGGCACGCAGAACTTCGAAGCGACCTGCCAGACTCTCGGACATCCCCTTTCGGATGAGCGTCGTCGACGACCCAGTCAGCACCACATACACACGACATCTCGAGGCACTGTCTTCATCCCACAGACGCTTGACGATCGCACTCCAGTCGGGCACCCTCTGGATCTCATCAACAGACAGCACGCAACTGCCAGACGCTGTGGCGACAGCACGCGCTCGGTTCCACTTCTCAATGAGCCACTCGCGCCCGATCATCTCCAGATCATCTGCAGAGATCGACATGACCGGCTTTTCGCACCCGTCAAGAGCTTGCCGTACGAGCGTGGTCTTGCCGACCTGTCGCGGACCCAGGACGATCTGAATGAAGCGTCGAGGCTCGGAGAGCCGACGTTCAAGTTCGGTTGATTGCGGACGTCTGTACATGCTTTGTGAGGAATCGCTCACAAAATAATGAGCAATCGCTCACAATGTCAACAAAAGCATGCTAACTAGCAGATTTGTCAGTGGACTACTGATGTATAAACTCGTTGGAAATGCTCTCGAATGGTCGCTCTGAACCATCCGTGGCAGCACGGATCATGGTTGCGGCGATGGCTCGGGCATGCACGGCCCTGTAGGCACGGGGGATGATGGCGGCAAAGGTCTGGGCAAACCAGATTCCGATGCGCTCTCCCGCGCGGTGTTCACGTCGATCGCCAAGGATGAACGACGGACGCAGGATAGTAAGCCGGTCGAACCCGAGTGCTTGCGTGTCCTGCTCAAGGGCGTGCTTAACCTGGATGTAGAGGAACCGGGAGTTTGGTTTGATACCGAAGGAGCTGACCATGATCCAGTGCTTTGCGCCATGCGTGCGAGCGAAGCGGGCAATGCGAATGGGGTACTCGTAGTCGAATAGCCGGTACCGCTCAGCACTGCCGGCCGTCTTGATGGTCGACCCCATTGCACTGAACACCACATCTACGTCGTACACGCCTTCAGATCCATCGAGCGTATCGAAGTCCTTCACGACGTTCCTCACGCGTCCCGTCGGGTCATTGATGTCAAGGGGCCGGCGCGTCAGCACGTTGATGGTGGTGAACCGTGCATCGTCAACGAGAAGCTTCACGAGCTCCGTGCCAACAAGCCCAGTGGCACCGATGATGAGGGAACGCATGGGAGGACCAATTACGGAGTTACGGAATTACGGAGTTACGGAGTTACTGAATTACTGAATTACGGAATTACGGAATTACGGAAGTACGGGATGTCTCTCGTCTCTTGTCTCTTGTCTCTCTTTCCCCGGGCCAAGGCCCGGGGCTATTATGGACACATCGTCTCTCGTCTCTCTTTCCCCGGGCCAAGGCCCGGGGCTATTATGGACACATTGTCTCTCGTCTCTCTTTCCCCGGGCCAAGGCCCGGGGCTATTATGGACACATTGTCTCTCGTCTCTCTTTCCCCGGGCCAAGGCCCGGGGCTTATTATGGACACATTGTCTCTCGTCTCTCTTTCCCCGGGCCAAGGCCCGGGGCTATTATGGACACATTGTCTCTTGTCTCTTGCATTCCACACCAGATCTCGTCTACTGAGCCCCAACAACGATCGTACTTCTGATCTCTTTACCACGTCGAATGCAGAGCACAGACAGCAGGTCTCCAGGTTTTGATGATGCTACAACCTGCGTAAGATCTGCTGCTGATTTGATGTCGGTTCCATTGATGGACACAATGCCATCGACATCCTGCAACCCGGCGTTATCGGCTGGACCGTATCGCTTGATTTTATCGAGAAGAAGTCGATCCCCTTCGCTGCGCAGGCTCATTCCAATATAGGAGCGCCGCGGTGTGGTGTGTTCACGCTGCTTGAACGGTAACTCAAGAGTATCGAGCCGCACTGGAATTGATAACGTGTCGCCATTTCGTGCCAGGCTAACGCTGATAGTATGGCCCGGTCGAAACAAGGCCATGTGTTGCGTTACATTTTCGCGCGTGCGCACCCGCATACCATTGAATGACCTAATGATGTCGCCAACACGAAGTCCGGCTTTGTCAGCGGCGCCCCCTGACTTGATCTTATCAATGATGACGGTTTCGTCAACGGCGTGCCGATCAATTGCAAGTGCTGAATCTAGGCTCTCAGATCGTGCGGATACGCCAAGACTTGGACGCGAGATCTTTCCGTCTTCTCGCAAGTCATCGTATACGGCGCTCACCAAATCTGTGGACAACGCCAGCCCATAGCCGATACTGTAGCCCGTCTTGGAGAGTATCGCCGTGTTGATACCCACAAGATCGCCTTGCAGTCTGAACAATCCTCCGCCCGAGTTTCCGGGGTTGATGGCCGCATCGGTTTGAATGTACTTCTTAACGCTGTAGCCTTCGTCCACAATATCATCCCGAATCTGGGCAGAGACAACACCGGATGTCACCGTGAACTTCAGCCCAAGTGGACTTCCAATCGCAATGACGAGTTCACCAAGACGCACCGATTCCGGCTTTGCTACAGTTGCCGCTTGCAGGTTTTGCGCATAGATGCGCAAAAGGGCAAGGTCAGAAGATGGATCTGAACCTACAATCTGCGCAAAGAACCGCCTGCCGTCATGCAACGTTACAAGAATTGAATCCTCATTAACATCGTCAACAACGTGATCGTTGGTGAGAATGTATCCATCAGTACTCACGATAACACCAGAGCCCACACTACCCTCCGGCAGCGCGTCGAGGTCTATCGATCCACCAAGCCGACTAACATGTTCCTCGAAATGTTTGAGTCGCTTCCGCGTGACCTTACTGAGTCCGACGTTGATACTTACGACCGACTGCTTACACTTATCGGCTGCCACTGCATGAGCAGAGCTCAACGCCGCGGCGTCGATTGTTTGCGAAGCTCCTTGATGAACAAACAGCAGCAGAGCCGCACACAGTGCCAGAGGCGATTTAGAAGTCAAACTTCTCGCCTTCTTTGCGTTGCTTCGGTGCTGGGAATGGCTTGTATGAGCCCTTCCAATATTGAGGTTTGAAGATGTTCTCTACAGCTGACTTTGCTGCTTCAACATACGTTTCGCGTCCGAGCTGTATGATGGCCTCATTAACCACGATGCCGAAGGCCTGATTTGAAGCATTTGGCGTATGAGCATTGGACACAATTCCGTAATAGGCCGAACTCCAGAGGATCTTTCCCGTCTTTACATCTACCAGCGCTACACTCGGAATGTAGAGATAGCCCTCATTGTATTTCACGTTAACAATGGTCGTGCGAGTATTAAAAGACTGGGTGGTTTCTGTACCGGCTAATCGCTGCCAACGCTTATACAATTTGTACGTCATCAGAAAGGCAGCATCATACCCAGATTTCGTGGCATGCGCGAGCATCTGCTCGCTCGTAACATGGCCGCTGTGTGGCACATCTGTAGCTGCTTCAGCATCAAACCCGCGCTCTTCGAGTTGCTTCTTCATGGCAAGAGCCAGCTCAAAACTCGGGCCTGCATTGGAAGAATCTGTCTTGAGCTTAAAAGGGATTTCAATTTTATCGGGAAAGTTACTCGGTGAAAAACCATACGGATCGGTCGCATTTGATCGCGTCACAAGCGATCCAGCATATGGCACCGGAACAAAATTGAACACCCAGATACCGGCCATGTACAATTGGCCCATCTGCATGCCATTGAGTGATTGGGCCTTGCCATCCGAGAGCGCATAAACACCAATCTTCCTGAACTTCATGGCGTCTAGGTTGGCCACCTTTTCGGTTTGATAGTGCATACCCCTTTCAGGAAGGGCAAGACCATAGCACCCACTGAGGGTAACGATCACCGATGCAGTGATCAATGCATGTGCGACCTTCATCCACGCAATATTCTTCATTGTGCACCCGAGAGATAACTTGGACGATTCAGATTGAGGGCGACTTCAAATTGCAATCCGAGTCGCAAGTATGATTCTTCGGGTGAGAACGAGGATGGAACGCCTGCTCTTGTAAGCATACCGCTGCCCAACTCAACGTATGGCCCAGCATTCGCAACAAATGATCCCAGCGGCACACGCACTAGGATACCGAGTTGCGCATTGTAGTAATACCTGCTGCTCTGACTCACAAGACTACTCTCTGCCTTCCTTTCCGTGTTTGACAAGCCTATGATACCGTCGAACAAAAATCGAGTCCCCACCGATTCCGAATTTCCTGAACGAAGTGAAAGTCCTACACCCATTCGAGTTTCGTTGATCGTCAACGGTATCGAGCCAGAGTAATAGTAGTCTTGCTCAACCGCGGCTGTAGCCCACCCATACTCCAACACACCGGCTACGTATCCATCTCGACCAACGGTGCGTGGCATCAAGCGCACGTACGTTGCTTCTGGACGCATTTCAAAGGCTGCTTGCCATGCATCGTAATAAACCATCAAGCCGGCACGCGTTGGATTCGGATAGCTTGCCCCTTCATCAGGACTTCCCATCAATGGAAGATTTCCATAGGCTATCAGGCCATACGGCACGGGCACGGAGGCTTCATGCCAATCTATTAAATCATCAAGGGAATACGGATCAGAGTATTCTGACTCTTGTCCGGATGCTTGTAAAGAGAAGATGACAAGAACTGCGACAGTATACACTAGCCTGTGCAGATGTCTGTAGAAAGTAAAATGGTGGAGCATGCGAAGGTCCTCTAACTCACAAAGTGACGGGGCTCTAGCCTCGGCGCGGCAATATGCGCAGAAATCAATCTAGCAGGAAAATATGTTAGCATTTCACATCAACCCATTGTCCCTCGCCACCTCACCCACCATACGCTTCCGCGGTCTTCAGCTCATTGTTCAGCGCATAGGTAAATCCCTTCTGCAGTGCGTATGCGCCATGTCGGCCGTTGTTATCGACCGCCAGGATGCCGACTTGGAACTCTTTCCAATTCGCATGCTTCTTTACAATGCGGCGGATGGCTTCTTCGCATGCTTCCTGTGGCGTAGCTCCATAGCGCATGCGCTCAACGGCAACGGTGGAAGCGCCGGTGCGGATGACAGACTCGCCCAGGCCGGTGCATGTTGCGCCCCCTACCTCATCATCGACAAAGAGTCCGGCACCGATGATCGGTGAGTCGCCCACGCGACCATGGATCTTGTAGGCAAGTCCGCTGGTGGTGCACGCACCAGCCATACGACCACGTGAATCACGCGCCAGCAAACCGATGGTATCGTGGTTCTCGATGTTGATCACCGGCTTGTAGTTCTTCTCCTTCACCCACTGCTGCCAGGCCTTGCGTGCCGCTTCGGAGAGATCATTCGGCAGCTGTTTCATCCCGTTCTCGCGGGCGAAGCGTTCGGCACCGGCACCCACGATCATCACATGGGGCGTTTTGTCCATCACCATCCGCGCAAGCGATATCGGGTGTTTGATGCCCTGCAAAAAACACGCTGAACCGGCACGTCCATCACCAGCCATAATGCACGCATCAAGCGTCACGACACCGTCGCGGTCGGGCAGCCCGCTCAGCCCAACACTCAGATTCGTTGGGTCAGCCTCCGTGACCATCACACCATGCTCAACGGCATCCACCACGCTCCCACCCGAGGCAAGCGTCTTGAGCGCCGCCGCATTGGCCGCAATTCCGTGGTCCCACGTAGAGATGACAAGGGGCTCTGCATCATCTGCAGCAGCAAGCGCCCGCGGTAGCTCCCCGGCAAGGGCAGCAACACCAACAGACGTGGCAAGGAAGGAACGACGGTGCATGACAGGTTACAGGTTTTGGGTTTTGGGTTATAGGTTTTGTTGCAGCCGGACAATCACCTGTATCCTGTCTTGGGCACAAACCCCATCTCGTGCCACATGAAGGAGTACTTGTCGGCAACGCCTTCGAGGAGTTTGAGGCGATTCACATCGCCGTGACCCGAGCGGAGCTTGACGCGCAGGAGCATTGGGCGATTGCCCCTGTAGAGGTTCTGAAGTTGAGCCGCATACTTGAAGCTATGCGCAGGCACCACCCGATCATCGTGGTCGGCCGTCATCACCATTGTTGATGGGTACTCTACGCCTGAAAGAAGGTTGTGATACGGTGAGTACGCGTGCAAAGCGCGAAACTCTTCGGGTTTGCTGATCTCACCGTAATCGGCTTGCCAGTTCCAGCCGATGGTGAAGCGATGGAAGCGGAGCATATCCATCACACCTACCTCCGGTATGGCAACGCGAAAGAGGTCCGGACGTTGGTTCACGACGGCGCCCACGAGCAAGCCTCCGTTTGAACGTCCGTTCAGTGCAAGCAAATCCCGCGTCGTCAGGCCGTTGCTGATGAGCCATTCAGCGCAGGCAATGGCATCGTCGAACACGTTCTGCTTGTTCAGGCGCATCCCGGCCTTATGCCACGCTTCTCCGTACTCACTTCCGCCGCGCAGGTTGGCAATGGCAATCACGCATCCCTGCTCCAACCATGGAATGTAGTTGACGTTGAACGACGGCGTCAGCGCGATGTTGAAGCCCCCATAGCCATAGAGCATCGTTGGAGCTGCGCCGCTTGACCCCTTCTTGCGAAGGATCGTCATTGGTATGCGCGCCCCATCCTTGCTAGTCACAAACACCTGTTCGGTGCTGAAGGCCGATGGATCGAACGGGGCTTTGATACTCTGCCAGATGCTGCTTGTGCCGGAGGCAACGTCGTAGCGGTAGATGGTTGTGGGCGTGGTGTACGAAGTGAAGGTGTAGTACAGCGTCGCGTCCGTTGGCTGTCCATCAAACCCAGCCACGCTGCCGGGTCCGGGCAGGCTGACGTTGCCAAGGGGCTTGCCATCCATACTCACGATGTCCACGGCATGCTTTACGTCCTTCATGGTAATGATGAACATCCTGCCACCTCCGTAGCCAACCTCATCAAGGGCAACGTCGCGCTCTGCCACCACGGTCTGCATCGTAGCCGCACCAAGTACGTCGGTGATACGCACCACACGTCCATTCGGCGAACCCTCCGTGCACGTGCCATACAGCATGCCATCGTGATCGTGCTGCGGGTAGAATGACGCGTCGTCACTGCCGAAGATCTTCTTCCATGGCTTCGTGGTGTCATCTACCGGACGAACATAAATCTCATTACCGCTCTTGCTTCCCTGCCGCACAGTTCGGATGAGATAGCGTGAATTCTCCAGCACATAACATCCGACGAATTGATTTGTATTCGACGGATCAGTGAAGACGAGTCGGTCGTTATCCTGCTTTGTGCCCAGCTCGTGATACATCACATACTGCTGACCATTGCGGCCCGTGAGCGACTTCGATTCAGAGGCGGCGGCATCATATCGGGAATAGTAAAACCCGTTACCGTGCCAGTTCACCCCGGAGTTCTTCACATAGCGATTCGTCTCGGGAAGTAGCTTGCGCGTTGCGATCTCCATCACATAGATATCGCGCCAGTCCGAGCCCCCTTCCGACTTTCCGAAGGCGAGGTAGCGTCCATCGCGACTTTCCGTGGCAAATGCCAACGTCACCGTTCCGTCGGAGCTGAAGGTATTGGGATCTAGAAGCACCTCGACGTTATCCGAACCATCGCGTTGCATGCAGAGAACAGAATGATTCTGACGTCCGTCATTGCGGTAGAAGAACGTCATACCCGCCCGATGCCACGGGGCTGAACGCCGCTCAAAGGTGTTGACCTCATCAAGCCGCTTGAGCAGCATCGCTCGATACGGCACTGCACCGAGAAAGGCCTCCGCAACGGCTGCCTGCTTCTCTACCCACT
>VEQR01000134.1 GCA_018883125.1 Candidatus Kapaibacterium sp. | reverse complement strand
ATGATGCGAGGTAAGGCCGTTGCCGTGCATGGAGCATTGAACCAGCTCATGACCTTTCTCGTGCGCTTCACTCCTCGCAGCATCATCGTCCGCGTGGGACGGTTGATCGCCGAGGAGAGGTAGGGTGTGCGGAGCAGAGCGTGTGCCACAACATCGTTAGAGAAACGAAGTCTTTAGATCCCTCGGAAATTCATGCCTCAGGATGACGCCCCACGAGTGTTTGTAGGGAAAATCGCGTTGTGTGCGTCATCTCGAGCCGATGTTCGCCGCCCCACATCGCTCACTCCTCATGATTGTGTGACGACAAACCTCGGTCAAACCCTCACGCCGGAACCGATGTACTTGCTCGGGCGGATACGTTGATACGAAGAAAATCAAACTGATGTTTTACCTTATTGCATAGGTAATGACCACCTTATTTACGGAAACTGCTGTATCTTCCTAAGTACTTTAGATAAGGAGTGACATTGTAGCCGTCAAACAAAGGCTTGATCTACCTCGTAAGAGGGACCACCAAGACTTTGTCTCATTTATTAGTCGCTGGTTGTCTTATTGCAAAAATCTCGTAGGAGGCGCAAATGAAAGCAGTATTTCTCGCAATGTTATTAAATAGCTATATCGGTATCGCGCAAGCGCAAACGCCGGACCCACCTGCCTGTGTGCCTGACTGCCCGACGGACCTGTTTGGTCCAATGCAGTCCACTCTCTTACAAGTGGGATCGTGTTGGGTAACGGTCTACTGGCGTGAACGGCTAGCATGTGGCATTTGGCATGACGTTTATATCGACGAGTTTATCGCGACTCCCTTTGGTTGCGATACACCACCGTATGATCTGTTTCAAAAACAGGTAGTGGCCGCGCTGCTTCTTGCCAATCCCATGGATTTTCCGCCTGACACAGTTGGGGATCCCTGTAACTCTAATTGGAGAGTATCCAAGGGTGCTTGCTGGCTTCGAGATTGGATCTTGGTCCCTCAACCGGAATTTGTGACTTATCGTCCTTGCTATTTTCAACAAGAAATCTGTTGCTTAGAAAGATATCAAGTTTGTTTGACGGAGTCGGGCCGACAGGTCACCTATTTAGGAGGACCACCCGCACCTTCATGTCCAGGAGTAGTAGGTCCCTTGAGAGGTCAGTGTTTTCCGACATGTAACAGTAGTTACTAGATAACCAGAAAGACTTCTAAATGTACAAGCTTCAGATCTCACTTCTCCTTGCTTTTTGTGGAGTTAGTGTACAAGCGCAAACGGCATCCATTTTGAATGGTGAAAGATCGAGCTCACAAACTACTGATGGCGGTCGGGCTTGGGTTCAAGTTCCAAGACAGGACGTACGTGGAGAATACCGAGACACGAAGGGTGTGTTACGCACCGAAGACTCAGGGCGAACCTGGACGTTCACACCCTCACAAAACTGGTGTGTGGATTGCTCTTTGGAAGGGATCGCGCGTAATTTGAGTATTGAGTAATGGCGTTCTACATTGCGCACTGCCAATCGATGGTTCATGTAAGGTTTTCGTGACCGACCTAACAGGTCAATTACATGGTGACCTGCAAAACAGTGGTAGCATTCAGTTGGACGAGCGCATTTTGTTTCTGACCATTGTCAGCGGCGACCGACCTGCTTCAACGATTTTGTTAAGCCAGATTCACTATACATGGATAACTGACCTTAATGATCAATGCTGCCTCAAAAGTCTGCTTTTTGTCCATAGTGTTGATGACCGGACTTTCTAGCATCCCGGTTTCTGCCCAGTCAATTCGGTGGGAAGCCCTCGCGCACAATCCTGCTGTCGCGGATCTCCTGGACGTCGTGATATTAGGACGGGGGGATGCAATTGCGGTGGGACGAAGCGGAGCAATACATGTAGCACGGAATGGCGTGAACTTTGAGGCAGTAAGTGGTCGTCATCGAATGCGAGACTATAATTCAGTCTCTGGTGGCGTGGAACTAGAAGTCTTGGCAGGAGGAGATGATGGCGTCGTCGCATTGTCGACAGATGCTGGAAAGAATTGGCAACAATTCGAAACCGAAATTGGAGATATAAACCAAGTAGCGGATCTACCTGGACGACTCACGTGGTTACTAGCTTCTGAACAAGGGATTTTTGTCTACCGACCGGGCATGCCACTTTTATCAGTTCATGGTGGCTCAGCGACGGCAGTTGTACAATCAAATGATTCTACTTGTTACGCTGGTTTTGATGACGGGTCCGTTCTGAAATCCTCAGACAATGGGAAGACATGGATTCGTATTGAAAACCTAGATAATAATAATGCAGTACTCAGACTGCGGTCAAGTGGTAGCGCAGTTATTGTTGTAAGAGCGGAGTCAGTTGACATTATCTACTCTGATACCTCGTATAGAACAATTCAGCCGCCACTCATTCCAAATTTCAGATTTACGGATGCGGCTATTGTTAAAGATGCGCTTATTGCAACTGGCGAATCATTTGGTTCGAAGCATGTCTTTACCACCGATTATGGCAAAGAGTGGAATGTTGCACAGGGAAGAGTCTTCGCTGGAAACGCAATTGCGTTGTCATCCTCTCAATTTATTTCCGTTGGCCAGAGAGGTTCCAGTGCCACGTCTTCAATCGATTCTGTGATTACGATGGCATTTAGGTTCGTCGGCTTCGGTTATCCAAGTGTATACGCCTCACCAACCATATACAAGGCCATTACGGGGAACCCGAGAGTTTTCACCATTTTCTCTGAGGGACCTCACTTCGCGGTCAAAGAGTCGCTTGATTCGGGAAAGACGTACAATACCTTGTTCGATAAAAAGAACGGATTTGGCTTACAGGGTTGGGGCATGCTTCGACGCATGGATACGGTGGTCGTTTTGGCAGACAGTTTCAAGGTGGTTTTCGATGGTCCTAACGCTAGAGAAGCGTCACGATATGTGATATACTCGACACACGATGGGGGTGCGTCATGGGACACAATATTGTCTCCTCGTCAAGACATGAAATTGACGAAGCTGATTCGAGCAAGTGATGGAAGAATCTTTGTTTACGGCGGGAAGCAATTACTTGTATCGACTAATGGAGGGAAGACCTTTGATTCACTTACCAGCCTTCCCTTTAGCAGGTGTGACCACTTTGGCGTACTTGGTAATCTCTACATCGCGGGTGCTTCAACATTATTCAGAAGTATTGATGGAGCAAAGTCTTGGCAGCCTATCAATTTCTCCATCGGGGGTAGTGTTAGGGCACTAACAGTAACCCCGAGTGGACGAGTTTTGGTTGCGTTAAATGACATGGAGTTGGGATCACCAACACTAAGAATCGCTGGCTCGGACGATCTTGGGCAGACTTGGACGGAGCTAACGAAAAGCACATTAGGCAACCAATCACAACTGATAACAGGCATGTCTTCTGACTCAATTGGACAAGTTATTGTCACATTGAATGCACCGATAGTCTACTATTCCTTAGATAATGGAACAACGTGGTTCTCAAGTCCTGTGCCCGTGTCAGCAACGGCCAATGTTTATTCTGGTCAGTTTGCTTCACGACAAGAATTGGTACTTGTGGGCAACGAAGATGTCGCTTTATATGGTGTAGCCTCGGCAACGAGTGGAATTGAGTGGTCACTGCCCTCACTGAACGTTTTGGCACACGAGAATCTCGATTTAGAGCTCCTTGAGCTTAGAATTTTTACAATCCTTGGTGAGTCAATAGCCGTACATCAATCGAGGAGTCCCTTTATTCTTCGTGATGTTTTGATTGCGCAATCGTACCCCGTTTTAAGCTATGCCGTCGGCAAGGATGTTAACGGGAAAGTGATAAAAATTCAGATAATACGAGATCGCCTCGGTCAATAATAGGCAAGGCGACCTAAGTGATTGATTGGATTTGAAGAGCCGTATCCGTCCGGGCAAGTGCATCTGTCCTGGTGTGAGAGTGTGACCGAGGTTTGCCGTCACGCAATCATGAGGAGCGATCGATGCGACGGAGCGCAAACCGAGAACAGATGTGTGCCATGGTGGAGTCGTGGCAACGCAGTGGGATGAGTCAGCAAGCGTATGCCGTGCAGCAGGGCGTGTCGTATTCGACGATGCTGTATTGGTGTCGGCAGTATCGTGAGCAGCGCAAGACCGCGCAGGGGCATGAGCTCGTGCGTCATCGCGAGTTTGTGCCACTGCGTACCGAGATATCGTCTCAGGACACGCACGAAGCGAGTA
>VEQR01000006.1 GCA_018883125.1 Candidatus Kapaibacterium sp. | reverse complement strand
GCTGTGCGAAATCGGACTAGAATACCTGACCCTGGATCGACTCTCGCACACGCTCTCAGGGGGCGAGTCACAGCGCATCAATTTGGCATCATCGCTTGGTAGTGCGCTCGTTGGCACGCTGTATGTGTTGGACGAGCCGAGTATTGGCCTTCACCCGCGCGACACCGGTCGGCTTCTTGGCATCCTCCGTCGACTCAAAGGCCTTGGCAACACCGTTGTTGTTGTCGAGCATGACCTTGATGTTATCCGAACGGCAGACCATGTGATCGATGTCGGCCCCCTTGCCGGTGAGCTCGGTGGCGAGATTGCCTTCAGCGGGTCGCTTGATACCATGATTGCCACGGGCCAGTCCCTGACGTCCCAATATCTTCGTGGCGAGAAGGCCATTGCGCCAAAGTCGGCATTCCGACGCGGCAGCGGCAAATCCATTGATGTGATAGGTGCCGTGCACCACAACCTCAAAGGAGACAAGGTTAGCATTCCTCTGGGAACCATGACCGCCGTCACGGGTGTATCGGGTTCGGGAAAAAGCTCGCTGGTTCATGGTGTCATTTACGGTGCCATAGCACGGGCCTTCGGTGCCTACGGCGGAGAAGTTGGTTCTCATGCGCGCATTGATGGTCTGGAGTATATCGCCGGTGTGGAGATGGTGGACCAAACACCGATCGGACGCTCCTCGCGCTCGACGCCGGCAACCTACATCAAGGTTTTCGATCTGATCCGTGACGTCTACGCTTCCACGCAGGCGGCCAAGCAGTTTGGTTGGAAGTCGGGGTACTTTTCCTTCAACGTCTCTGGTGGACGCTGTGAGGTCTGTGAAGGGGCTGGTTCGGTTCTGATCGAAATGCAGTTCTTGCCGGATCTTACTCTACCATGCGAAGCATGCCAAGGGACGCGGTATCGCCGCGATGCTCGATCGATTCTCTATAATGGCAAGTCGATCATTGATGTGCTGGCCATGACGGTTGATGATGCAATTACGCATTTCAAGGACTACCCGCGTATCGTCAATAAGTTGAGAATCCTCTCTGATGTAGGTCTTGGATATCTGCGTCTTGGCCAGCCATCGACGCACCTCAGCGGGGGCGAAGCCCAGCGAGTAAAGCTTGCTGGGCATTTGGATTCTCATACCGAAGGATCTCGGCTTTTCATTTTTGATGAGCCAACGACGGGTCTGCATGTACATGACGTAGCGCGCCTCTTGACGTCGTTCGATCGAATGGTAGATCAGGGTCATACGCTGCTCATCATCGAGCATAACCTTCATGTCATCAGCTCTGCCGACTGGATCATCGATATCGGTCCGGAAGGTGGCTCCGCCGGCGGTCATGTGGTGGCATCCGGTACTCCTACCGATGTGATCAAGGTACCGTCGTCACACACCGGTCAGGCACTGGCGGCATTCTACAGTGATCACCAAGAAGTAGAGCAAACGGGGGAGGGAAAGCCGAATAAGCCCCGGAAGAAGGTACGCTCATGAAACGCGCTGCCCGAATCCTTGTCACCTACATCGTGCCCCTTATCCTGGTTGTCCTAACCGGTTCATACCTGATCAACGGTACCAGCGCAGCCGATCTAGACCTCATGATGAACAGCATCGGTAGGCTCAACTATGGGTGGGTCATCGTCGCTCTTCTGACGGGTATCGTTGCGCATGTTGCTCGAGCGCTTCGCTGGGAGATCCTCCTTCGCCCATCAGGTGCCAAGGTGTCTCTTTCATCGTCCTTCAACGCCGTGATGATAGGATATGCAGCAAATGCCATTGTTCCGCGGGCCGGAGAGTTGGCACGGCCCCTGGTGCTGGCGCAACGTGCTCGCATTCCTGCCGAAACATCGATTGGCAGTGTTGTTGTCGAACGCGTCATCGACGTGCTGACGCTTCTTGCAGGGATATTCATCGTGATGACGTATGCTCAGAATGAACTCGTCACAACGCTGCTGCGCATGCAAGGAGCTGCACCCACGACCTTTGCGGCTGCAGATACACAGTCAACGATCACGAGCCTGTTTCTCATTCTTGCCTTGCTTGCGGCTGTCGTGGTGATCGTTGTCTTTACCCGCGCCGGTGAGGCCATCATCGGCGCCACGCTTGGCAAGGTCCACCAGAAAAGTGCCTCGTCAATTCAGGGGGCTCTGCACCGCCTCCGCGACGGACTCTCCTCGGTGCGTCAGCCTCGATTGCTGATACCCATTACGCTCTTTACCCTTGCCATCTGGGCATTGTATATCATCACTACGTGGTCGGCCCTTATGGCCATGCCATATGCGGCGACAGTGAGTGCTGGGCTTGCCGATGCGACGCTTCTGCTGATGATCCTTGCGTTGGCCGTGACGATTGCGCCAACGCCCGGAGCCATTGGTGTGTATCACGTCGCTGCGCAGATTTCGCTTGTTTCGCTTTTTGGCGCAACTCCCGCCGAGGGATTTGTGTTTGCAATGATCTCGTGGATCGTAAATCAAGGCACGGCATTGCTCATTGGCGGTTTCTGCTGGATCATCGAGACACGTTCCGGAATTCGTATCCGGTTGTTCTCTGAACCTACATCAATGGAGAATCATCAGTCATGACGTCGGAATCAAATCACGACAATGTTCACCGAACGGACGTTATTGTTATCGGTGCCGGCCCTTGCGGTCTGTTCACCGTCTTTGAGGCAGGTCTGCTGAAGTGGAAATGCCACCTCGTTGATTATCTGCCGATCCCAGGCGGACAGTGCGCTGAAATCTACCCGAAGAAGCCGATCTACGATATTCCCGGATTTCCGTCCGTTCTGGCCGGCGACCTGGTGGATAACCTCATTAAACAGGGAGCCCCTTTCTCGCCGTCGTTCACTCTCGGTGAGCGCGCGGAGGAACTTGTGAAGCTTGATGATGGCTCGTTCCGTCTGACGACCACAAAGGGAACGGTGATCCACGGCAAGACAGTATTCCTGGCCGGTGGCTTGGGATGCTTTGAGCCCCGCAAGCCGGCAATTGGCAACATTGGCGAGTTCGAAGATCGTGGTGTAGAGTACATCATCAAGGATCCGGAGTTCTACCGTGGCAAGCGGGTTATCATCGGCGGCGGGGGAGACTCGGCACTGGATTGGACGATCGTGCTGGCGGATATCGCGTCTCACGTGACGCTTGTGCACCGAAGCGATCAGTTCCGTGCCGCACCGGACAGTGTCTCGAAGGCACGCGACCTGGCCGCTGCCGGACGCATCGCCATGATCACCGATGCTCAGGTCACGGGGCTTGCGGGCCAAGGATCGCTCACGTCGGTTACGATCACGCGTAACGATGGATCGACCAGTGACCTATCCGTGGACCACTTCATCCCGCTCTTCGGACTATCTCCGAAGCTCGGTCCGATCGCCCAATGGGGGCTGGCTCTGGACAAGAATGCCGTCGTTGTTGACCCGACCAACTACATGACCACGCTCGATGGCATGTATGCCGTGGGCGACATCTGTGAGTATCCAAACAAGCTCAAGCTTATCCTCTCGGGATTCCATGAGGCAGCTGTCGCTCTCAATCATGAGTATCAGCGTCAGCACCCTGAAAAGAAGCACGTCATCAAATACACAACGGTAACCGGAGTACCGTCGTAAGGGGGCTTCATATTGCTCACTAGTGCGATGCACTGGTGAAGTGAGAGAAAAGAAAAGGCCGGTGCATCACCTGATGCACCGGCCTTTGTGTTGCGTCGAGGACAGCCTTAATTGTTATCCCACCAGACACGATCATTGATCGTTTTACCGGCTGGCATCTTTGAATTGTAAAGCCGCTCGTATTGTGCATACGGGAACCGACGTGGGATCGTTGTGCCTGTCGTTGGCGCAAGCGTTGGGAACCCAGTGCGGCGCCAATCTGACCATGACTCCGGCTGCGTGTACATGGCAATGTACTTCTGCGTCATGATGTTGTCCAATGTCAGCTTGTCGGAACCCGGATCAACCGATGGCTGAGCAAGGTAGGCCGTGATCGCCGTTGGAGCAACACCGGAGCGCTGCATCGATGCCGTGATACCAGCAACATATGCCGCGTGAGCAGCAGCTGCGTTTCCGAGTCGGCTATTGGCTTCGGCCTCGATGAACTTCATTTCCGCGTAGGTCAGGAACGGAACAGCTGAGCCGATGCCGGCATAGAATTCGTTCATTCTTGACGTTCCGGAAACAGCACTATTCGAATCAGCAACGGCAAAGATCGGGCCGCGTGGATCCTTCGTGGCCATCATGATCTCGGAGAGCTTCACACCGAAGGTTAGGTCACCATCGCGCTGCGTGGTGAACTGATACCATGGGTTGCCTTCCGTCTCCAGCGCACCAAACGTGAATTGGAAGTCTTCGGCATTTGAAGCGATACCGGCTGCGGCAGCTGCCAGCGCACCTGCGGCGGCCTGATTGCTGCGATTCACCAAGTGAATTGCCATACGGGCCTTCAGCGAGTTAGCGGCCTTGACCCAGCTTGCCGTCTTGCCACCGTACATGAGATCGTCGCTGCCTGGCTTCAGATTGCTCGTGGCTGCACCGAGATTCTTGATGGCATCGTCAAGCATGGCGTTCACAGCCGTGTAGATGCTCTCCTGAGTATCATACTTTGGTTCCGGATTCTTGGCACCACTGAGTGCTTCCGAATACGGGATATCGCCCCAAAGGTCAGACATGGTGATCATACCGTATGCCATCAGCACTTGGAACACACCCTGGTAGTGGGGTGCTCCATCGGCCTTTGCACGCTCGATAAGGATAGCAAGGTCATTCATCGGTCCGGTGTACATCGTACTCCAGGCATTGTTGACGTCGCTTTCCGTGAACTGATAGTTGTAGATGCCAAGGTGCTGACGGTCGACACCGGTGTTCTGCTGATTCAGAACACTCGTGTACCGACCAAAGTCACCACCCATAACATACGCCATACCAGCCTGGACCGTTGGCAGCACTACTGAGTAGGCAGCCGTCTCAGGGGTATTTGGGTTGACATTGATTTTTGGGTCGATCCAGGTATCGCACGCCGTAAGGACGACGAGCAACGCACTGCAAAACCCAATGAGATATCGTTTCATAATCGTGTAGTTCCTTGATTGTGTCGATATTTTGGGTTAGAAGTTCAGGCTGAACGAGAAGACGTAGCTCTTCGTGCTCGGCATGTTGAAGTAGTCGAGACCTTGTCCACTAGAAGCACCAAGAAGGCTGGTCTCAGGATCAACACCCGTATATGACGTGCTGAGCCAGAGATTGCGACCTGTGAACGAAACGGTCAGACCGCTGAATGGCGTTGATTCCATGATGTTCGATGGGATCACGTAGGAAAGCGTCAGCTCACGCAGACGAACCCAGCTGGCATCTTCGATGAAGTCTTCGGTATTGCTTCCGAAGAAGCCGTTACCATTGCCAAGTGAGAGCCAACCTTCACCATACGGTGCGGCGATGTCATTGGCCGAGCCGTTCGAGGCCTTGACCCCATCGAACACCTTTGTGCCTGTGCGTTCTTCAGTTTCCTTGTGCGTACCAAAGAAGTACAGAGCACCGCGTGTACCGTTCCACATCACGCCACCCGAACGGATATCGAGCTGTGCGGCAAGGGTGAGCCCCTTCCACGTGAACGAGTTACGGATGCCCAGAAGGAAGTCTGGGTTGAAGCTACCAAAGGCCTTCTCCGTCTCATCCAGGATTGGATAGCCGTAGTTGTCCGATGTCGTGTCATCATCGATCATGACTTGGCCGGCATCGTTACGCTTCCAGCCAAAACCGAAGATCGAGCCATAGGGGAGACCCTTAACGGCACGGACAGATGAACCCTGGAAGCCACCGAGGAAGATGTTGTCAACACCCGGAGCAAGTTCAACTACTTCGATCGTGTTCTTTGTGAAATTCACGGTGACATCCCAACGGAAATCGTTTGTGACGATCGGTGAACCCGATAGGACAATTTCGATACCACTGTTGCTGATCGAACCGGCATTCTTGAGTTGTGAAGCATAACCGGTTGAGTTTGCGATCGGCACCGAGAAGATTTGATCCTTGCCGGTCTGGTTGTAGTACGTAAAGTCAAGAGAGAGCCGATTGTCGAGCATCGAAATGTCAAAACCAAACTCAATCGATGTTGTGCTCTCAGGACGAAGGTCCGGAGAAGCAAGATTGTCGCCAAGCGTGTATCCAATGCGACCACCAAATGGGAACGTAACGCCGTTCGTCCAGCCGTCACCGTAACCAGCAGATGCGTAACCGGTATTTGTACCATAGATCGGCGCATCCTTACCAACAGATGCATAGTTCGCTCGGACCTTCATGAAGCTGATCACGTCGCTCTTCAGTTCCGGCATCAGTTCGGTCAGCACAGCAGACGCCGAAAGCGATGGATAGAAGAACGAGTTGTTCGCTTCAGGAAGCGTTGTCGACATTTCGTTACGACCCGTAAAGTTGAGGAACAGGGCGTTCTTATAGTCGAATCGCAGATCTGTGTAGTATGCCATCGTGCGCTTGCGCGAGATACCCTGATTGGCGATACGTCCGGAATAGTTGTTGATGGCACCAGGATTCGTCGGGTCACCAACACCGTCAGCCTGAGCATAATCGAAGTTGAATGATGAAGAATACATGTTCTGACCGACGAGGGCCTGAAGATGAATGTCATCCGTAACATCTGTGTTGTAGGTCACGATCAGATCCGACGTGATGTCGCTCAACGTGTTGTTATCCGTGAACAGTCGACCAGATGGGTACGCACGGGAGTTCTTCGTGAACGTCTGCTTGCGGCTGTCGTTGTAGTAGTCAAGACCGATGCGATACATCACATCAAGCCCTGGTGTTACCGACCAATCGATCTGTGCATTTCCGAACAGACGATTAACATCATCCTTGAACACGTTTTCATTGACGGTCCAAAATGGGTTATCATAACCGGCACCGGCACGATACGTCCGCTGGCTGCCATCAGGGAACTTGTATGCGGCGGCGGTTGTGACAGCATCAGCTCCGTAACCGTTCGAGTTATCCCAGCTTGGTGGGGTACGAAGCAGGCCGAGCATCACGCCCGATACGTTCGAACCCTGCTGGATACGAGTGCCACCGGAGTTGACGTAGTTGATGTTTGCCGATGCCGTGACGTTGCTGGCAACTGACGCGCTGCTGCTGACCTTCAGGTTCTTCTTCGCCCATGACGAGTTCGGAACAACACCGTCGGCGTTCAGATTCGAGAACGTCACATAGTACGTTGCAGCCTGGCTTCCGCCCGACATTGTTACCGACTGGTTCTGCGTAAGGCCTGTCGTGAAGAACTGTCCGGCTGGATCGATCGCCGTTACCGGCATATCCTGCTTTGCGTTCGGATTGCTCTTGCCAACTATCGCGCCACGGCGGTCCCACTTGTAGGCCGAATTGCCATCATAGCGGAGTGTGTCCATGAGCGCACCCCATGAACGGGACGCACCCGTTCCAAATGCATACTTACCACCAGCCCCTTGTGACCACTTGGTCTGCAGCTCAGGGAGCTTGTTGACCTCGTCAATGCCCCATGAACCTGCGACGTTGATGTTCACCTTGCCGTCCGATGGCTTGCCCTTCTTGGTAGTGATGATGATGGCACCACCAGCAGCACGAATACCGTAGAGCGCCGTAGCGGCTGGACCTTTCAGAACGTTCATGCTCTCGATCGAATTCGGATCAAGGTCCATGGCACGGTTTGAATAGGCAACGCTCCCCGTGGTTCCTTCGGAAGCAACCTGGGAGTTGTCAATCGGAATACCGTCAACAACGAAAAGGGGCTGATTGTCACCAGTCAACGACGACGATCCACGAATGCGGATATACGACGAAGCGCCCGGTGTACCGGTGGAGTTGTTCACTTGCACACCCGCAACACGAGAGGCAAGAGAATTAACGACGTTGGTTTCTCGGGACTGGACGATCTGGTCGCTTCCGACCTCTTGCGTCGAGTATCCGAGAGACTTTTTCGAGCGCGTCAAACCGACGGCCGTGACGACGACCTCGGCTTCACGCGTGGCGTCGTTTTCGAGAACAACATTGATGACGTTGTTTTCTCCAACGACGACTTCGCGCGTACGCTTGCCAACAAGTTTAAAGACAAGGGTCGCACCGTCTGCGGCCTTGATCGAATAGGCACCATTGTTTCGAGAGAACGTTCCCGCCTTTGTTCCCTTTACTTGAATGACTGCCCCCGCTAATGCAGCACCGTCAGCATCAGTGACGGTACCGGAGATTGTTCGGTCCTGTGCCATGGCCATGACGGCAGTGGCAAAAATGACCGCAAAGAGGTAGAAAACTCGTTTCATACTCCTGCACAAAGAAGTGGATGAAAAACCTTGACTGTGTCGATTGATTACACGCCCCAAAATTCCGTCATCAACGCCTCAATGGCTGCCATCGATGCTCCCGGATATTGTGCCCCAAACTGATCCCTCACAACCACACTCCGGCCCAACGGTGTCTGAGTTATGGGAATTTCTTTGGGAAAGTAACAAAAACACAAAACCGCCACGCGCAATAATGCGGTGACGGTTGCGAAAGTTATCCACGGTAATACCATCCCAAAGTTGAGGATGGTAGGGGGCAGGCAGGTCAGTTCAGAGCAACGAGACGGCGACTAATCAACGACCGTACGCCAAAGATCACGGCCGAAAACATCCACGTTGAGATGACACCGTTGAGCAGGAAATTGCCGCCATCGCGGTAGAAGGCTAATCCGGCGCCATAGCAGGCAATAAGACCCTCAATATTGTGAGGATACATCGTGCCGTGCATCCACACTGCTGCGTTCGTTACCAGAAAGAAGCCGATGCCAGAGGCAAGGCCGCCTAGGACGATGGCCGACGGTGTCTTCATCGTGGCAAGTGCGCGACCCAGCAGCGCCGTACCTGCAAGGCAGGCGTACACATACAATTGTGTTGTATGCAGGGCGTACTCGGTACCAAAGGCAAAGCCCATGGCCACATCGCTTAGGACCATGGCAAACAACGGAACCAATACGCTCCGGCGATCAGAGTACAGCATGCCGCCGCAAAGTGCCACAGCCAGGACCGGTGTGAAGTTTGGCCAATGTGGCAGCAGCCGTGTGAAGGCAACGCTGACAATGACCGCCATAGTGGCTAGATCGAAGATGCGGTTCTTTGGCATTGGACGTGAGAAGGGTCTTAGTGTGGAATCCGTTTAGTTTACATAATGCAGATTATGTTGCAGAAGCGGTTGATCCGAGAGCTTCTGTAACACGGTCTGCAGCATCCTGCAACGTGGCTGCTACCAAGAAGTTAAGGCCTGAGCTTTGAAGTATTTCGCGAGCTTCCACCGCATTGGTTCCGTCTAGACGGACGATCACAGGAACCTTGACGTCAACCTGCTGAAGCGCCTGTAGGATACCGTTCGCTACACGATCGCAACGAACAATCCCGCCAAAGATGTTAATCAGAACAGCCTCGACGCCGGCATCGCTCATCATGATCCGGAACGCATTGGCAATGCGCTCAACATTGGCGCCACCGCCAACATCCAAGAAGTTCGCAGGCTTGCCGCCAGCAAGTTGGATGATATCCATTGTACCCATGGCCAGGCCAGCCCCGTTCACCATGCAGCCAACGTTCCCATCAAGCTTGATGTAATTCAAGTTGTACTTGCCAGCCTCAACCTCAAGTGGATCCTCTTCGGTAACGTCGCGAAGGTCTGCCCAATACGGATGACGGAACTCGGCGTTGTCGTCCAGATTGATCTTAGCATCCAAGGCAATGAACTCGCCGTCGGTCGTCACCACCATCGGGTTGACTTCGAGCATGGAGCAGTCCATGGCAACGTAGGCATTGTACAGTTTGGCAATGAACGTAAGGAAGCTCTTGAAAGCAGAGCCACTTAGGCCAAGGCCAAAGGCCAGTTCGCGGGCCAAGTGCGGCTGGAAACCGGTCACCGGATCAACATGCACCCTGATGATCTTCTCCGGTGAGTGCTCGGCCACCTCTTCGATATCCATGCCCCCTTCCGTCGAGACCATGATCAGGTTCTGGCCCAGTCCACGGTCAAGCAGGATTGAGCAGTAATACTCATGAGCGATGCTGCAGCCGTCTTCAATAAAGATGCGGCGGACAATCTTGCCTTCGGCACCGGTCTGAATGGTCACTAGCTTGTTGTTCAGCAGACCTTCAGCCACCTGATAGGCGCGGTCGGCCAAATTGCCACTCGCCAGAACGGTCACTCCACGAAGGGGCTTGCCGTCGATCTCAATCGGTTCGTTGGTATCGGGATTGTGAACAGACCCCTTCCCACGTCCGCCGGCATGGATCTGCGCCTTAACCACGATGGCCTTGGATCCGTGAGAAACGAAGTCGGTGAAGGCAACGGCGCCGGCATCTGCCGACGAGAATACGGCCTTGCCCTTCAGGACAGGTACGCCGTAAGATCGCAGAAGTTCTTTTGCCTGGTACTCATGAATGTTCATGCTGAGTAGTCTTCCTCGTAGGGTGTGTCGTAGTATCGTAAGTTTGGCGACGCGAAGTTACGCAACCACAACGGTATAGAACAGAAGCGAAATCCACATGAACCATCACGGTACAAGCACATGCGCCCGGCAACAGGATACATCACGGTAACACTTCTTCTGCTTGCATGGCTATCGGTTCGTCCCCTGTTGCACGGTGAAACTCCGCTGGGGTCGGTTGAGAATCCCGTGAGGATCATGCTCACTCCGTCAACGGACGCACAGGCCATCATCAGGGACGGTGAGGTGCTGGCGGCATATATCACGCAGCGCACCGGACTGCATGTGAAGGTGGCGGTTCCCAACTTCTATATCACGGTTGTGGAGGCCTTCGGCACGAACCGCGCCGACATGGCCATCATGAACACGTTCTCATACCTCTTGGCGCATAAGAAGTATGGTGCCAATGCCGTGATGCGTGTGGCCAGGCGCTATGGCGAATTGTCATATCGGGGGGAGTTCATCGTGCATGCCGAAAGCGGCATCACGTCCATCGATCAGCTACAGGGAAAGACTATCGCCTATGTTGATCCATCTTCGACGTCGGGCTACATCTACCCGAAGGACATGCTTCGTAAACGTGGCATCACTCCACGTGAGGAGATGTTCGCCAATGGACACAACCAAGTCGTTACCAAGGTCTACACGCGAGATGTCGATGCCGGGGCAGTGTTCTTTTCACGGCCGGACACGGTGACCGGAGAGCAGCTTGATGCGCGCACGAAGATCAAGACAGAGCATCCTGATGTGTTCGAAAAGGTCAAGGTGCTGGGGCTGACCGAAGAAATCCCGAATGATCCAGTCGTTGCGCGTAAGGGGCTCGATCAGGCCATCGTCGCTCGTATCTGCGACGCGCTTCTGTCGTTCCAGCGAACAGCTGAAGGTAAGAATGCGCTCATGACCATCGCCAGTGTGGAGGGCTTCCAGCGCACGTCGGATGCGGCGTATGACGATGTGCGCAAACTCGTCGCGTCGTACGGGGTAGACGTTGAAAAGCAACTCCGGAAGGCGAAGAAGTAACCCCGGTTACGAGAACGAACGCGTCAGGCGCTTAGCAAATGACGTGACGCCCCCTACCAACCCGCTGATGAATGATGCGAGTTCTTCCACCGATGGTCTTACCGTGGATATGAGCAGGTGTTCCAGAACTCTGACGTCGTCGGCAATTGCTTTGAAGGTATCAGCTCCGGCGGAGAGCTTCTGCAGATCCTGGTCTACGCGCGCGATTGTTCGCTGCGTTTGGTCAAGGAGTTCGGCTGACTTTTCCAGAACCGGTTGCAGTGAGCGCTTGACGTCCCGCACGTCTTGCTGCATTCCTTCAATGGAATTCGTCATGCGATCAACGTTGCGAAGGAGGCGAAGAATGCCAACGGCGCCAACAATGCACAGGGCCGTGGCAGAAAGCAGGGCGATTGTAGCCGAGATTACCAGAACCGGGTTGTCCATGATCATGCCTCCGACGAATGGGATCCAACTCCCCCACCGGAACCATGCAGGGATCTGTGAGCACGGTGCTTTGCGTCCTTGAGGACCTGTTCGGCGCTCTCGAGAATATTCTCAGCCTGCGTGCGGGCAGAGGTGACGATGCGTTCGGCACGAAGCCGGCCTTCGTTGATGACGTCATCGAACTCGCGCGGCGATTCATCGTCCTTTGTGAAGTACTTCTGGGCCTTGTCGTAGACCTCTTCTGTCTTATCGGCGATGTCGCGACGCAGATCACGTCCGCTCTTTGGCGCAAAAAGCAGCGCAACGATTCCGCCGATCGCGCCGCCTACTAGGGCGCCCATGAGAAAGCCCCGCGTGTAGGAGCCGTTGTTGTTCTCTTCCATAATTCTATCTCCTTACCACTGCTCGGGTAGCGTAACATTCTTCCCTTGAGCAATGAGAATAAACTCGGCAAACTCCCTGACGGCACCATTACCACCCGGGAACGAACTGACCATGTGTGCGACGTTTTTGATGGCGCTCACGGCGTCCGACGGACACCCACTAAGGCCACAGAGCTGCATCACATGGAGGTCGTTAACATCGTCGCCAATATACGCAATGCTGTTAGCGTCCAGCCCGCTACGACGAGAGATGTCGTGGAATGTTGCGGTCTTGTCGTGGCTACCAAGGACTACCTCCGTAATGCCCAGCTTCTGCGCTCTGCGAAGCACAATTTCGGAGTTCTCGCTTGTGATGATCGCTGTTTTTACCCCACCCCGATGAAGCAGGGTTATTCCCATGCCGTCGCGAGTATTGAAGCGCTTAAGCTCCTCGCCGCGTGCCGAATAATACATGGCTCCGTCTGTGAGTGTTCCATCGACATCCATAATCACCAGCTTGATCGATGCGGCACGTTCGTGATTCGTCATTGAAGGGGCTCTGCGGTTAGTCTGCGGTTCGTGAGACCGCCGTGATGATTCGCGGCGTAGTTTCGCACCACAAAAGTACAGCGAGAGGTCATGCCGGCACGATATGTCATGTTCACAATGAGCGTTCACGACGAGGACGCAGACATCGCACTTGGAGTTCTCAGCGGTTATCCGCTTGTGGGAGTTGAGCAAGGGCTAGATTCTCTCACGGCATGTTTTGAGCAGAACGACTGGCAGCCGGATTTTGCCGAAGCCATCGTTGCCGAGCTTGCCACGATGAACGTCCTCGTGCACGGCACGCACGTGCAGGTGCTGGAGGACCGCAACTGGAATGCCGAATGGGAAGCCAGCATCGAGCCGGTTGTGGTCAACGAGCGGATTGTGATTGTTCCGGAATGGCGGACGGAGGAGTTTTCTCAGCCATTGCGCCTTGTGATCACGCCCAAGATGTCCTTCGGTACTGGGCACCATGCTACCACTCGCATGATGTGTCGACTCATGGAGCGGTACGTTAAGCCCGATAGCACGTGGATCGACGTCGGCACGGGAACTGGTGTACTGGCAATACTTGCGGCTCGCCTTGGTGCGCGGGATGTGTTTGCGTTTGACAATGACGAATGGTCCTTCGTCAACAGTCAGGAAAACATCGAGCGGAATGCCGTCACGGATCGCGTTCGACTTGAGCATGTGGATCTGCATGCCGTTGAATTGCCGCAGTGCTCCGGTCTTGCCGCAAACCTCTATCGTCACCTTGTTATCCCCTATGCTGCGGCATTTATCAGCGCCGTTGAACCCGGCGGTGTGATCCTGCTTTCCGGTATACTTCGCTACGATGCCGACGAAGTATGCGCCCCCTTTCTCGAACGTGGCTGCCAGATCGAGGAGATGCTGACGGAAACAGAATGGTGTGCCATTGCACTTCGAACGAAAGGTGTTTCATGAGTGATACGGAACCGCAACAGCGGCCAACACCAAAGGCTCCCATTATCATGGCTTTGCTGTTTGGGGTCGTCCTCGTGGTCCTTGTGCTCAATGGCGGAATGTGTGAGAGGTACAACCGCAAAATGGAGCGTCAGAAATTGATGCGCGAGTATTTCGAATCCCAGAGGCGACGTTAGGGGGCTCATTGTCTCCGAACACCACCACATGCGACACATCATCACAGGATATGACCCAATCCTGCAGGCGGCTACCTCATCCGCCTGCGTGCTGGATTGCGCCCGGCAGCTTACAGAACACCATTTCGTATCGGTGAAGACGCTAACCGGCTCTGCCCGGTCATTGCTCATCGGTGCACTCTGGCAAATGGGGTCAGTCTCGGCAATTGTGATTGTTGCCGATGATACCGATGTTGATCAGTATGTGCATGATTTTTCAGTACTGCTGGGAGCAGATCAGGTTGTGGGCATTCATGGTGCCCAACGTCAGAGTGCTCTGGCCGCCGGTGGAATGGTTCATCATGAACAGATGGATGCACTCGGATCTGTTCATGAAGGTCAGCGTTTTATCATCGTCTGCTCTGCTGCAGCGCTGGGTCTTAGAGCACCCGTTGCGGGTGATGTGCGCAGCTCGACGTTAACGATCGAACGCGGTCAGCGGCTTGCCTATGAGGAGACCATCACCAGCTTGCTTGTTTCCGGATTTGAGAGGACGGATTATGTCTCGAAACCCGGACAGATCGCCATCCGCGGCGGAATCGTCGATGTGTTCCCATCAGGATGGGAAAGCCCCTTACGATTTGAGTTCTGGGGAGATGCCGTAGAGTCGATCCGCGAGTTTGAGCCCCTTTCCCAGCGAAGCATCCGCGAGCACTCCCAGGTGACATTCCTGGCCAAGATATACCATCAGGATGATGCCGCACTCGAAGCATCAATCCTCGAACATATTCCGTCGGATTCGCTGCTGGTCATCGATTCACCGGAAGCTGTCGACGCGGAACTGCATAACCGCGATTTAGAGTACCAGCGATCCCAACTCGCCTCGTGGACTACAAGATTGCTGCTGAACCCGCTCGGAGAGACCGAGATGCGCGTAAAATGTCAGCCTCAGCCATCGATGGGCGCGTCAGTTGAACAGTTGCTTCGCTCGAGCGCTGCGCAGCAGGTGCGCTCGCTGACGCCCTACGTGGGAGCTGACGGACAGCAAAATGTGCGACGATTGCGGGAGTTGTGTGAGAGCATCGTCGATCAGGTTGAATCCGATGACCCGTCATCCGGTGATCTGCTTGTTGGGGCTCTCAATGGTGTGACGTGGATATCATCGGCACTGAGTGCTGGTTTCATCTGGGAAGACATAGGCGTTGCCTGCTTCACAGAGCACCAAGTCTTCGGACGTCAACGCGCCCAGCGCAGGCCCAAGCGCACAGAGTCCGGCTTTTCGGTGCGTGATCTGCAGCAGATGCAGATCGGCGACATTCTCGTCCATGAGGACAAGGGGCTTGGCAAGTACCTCGGCCTTCATACGATCGTCATCAATGGGTCTTCTCAAGAATGCGTCAAGCTGGAGTTCTCTGGCGGAGACCACTTATACGTCCACCTGAACTACGTTCATAAACTTTCAAAGTATGCCAGTGAGGAAGGGGCTGTTCCGAAGCTCTCCAAACTTGGCAGCGTTGAGTGGGAGCGGAAGAAAGCCCGCGCAAAGAAGCGCATCAAGGACATTGCTCGGGATCTGATCAAGCTTTATGCTGCGCGAAAGTCGCAGGCAGGCTTTGCCTATCCCGTCGACAGTATCTGGCAGAACGAGTTCGAGGCATCGTTCCAGTACGAAGACACGCCCGATCAGGCACGAGCAACGGCAGAAGTGAAGTTCGACATGGAATCACCCACGCCGATGGACCGTTTGGTTTGCGGTGACGTTGGATTTGGGAAGACCGAAGTAGCCGTGCGTGCGGCCTTCAAGGCCGCACAGTCGGGCAAGCAGGTGGCCGTACTCGTGCCTACAACCATTCTTGCCGAGCAGCACGGGGTCACTTTCCGGGACCGCTTACGGCGCTACCCGGTGCGCATCGAGGTGCTTTCGCGCTTTCGATCTCGTCAGGAGCAAAAGGAAATCCTTCAGAGGATCTCCGATGGTAGTGTGGACATTGTCGTTGGTACGCATCGACTGTTAAGCAAGGATGTCTTGTTCAAAGAGCTTGGACTATTGATCATCGACGAGGAGCATCGTTTCGGTGTTGCGGCCAAGGAGAAACTGCGTCAACTGCGCACGACGGTTGACACATTGACGCTTACGGCAACGCCGATTCCGCGGACGCTGAATTTCTCGCTCATGGGTGCCCGAGATCTTTCCGTCATCGAGACGCCCCCTCGCAATCGACTTCCGGTGAGAACGGAGATCGTTGAATGGAATGATGACATCATGCGCGAAGCACTCTTACGCGAGCTTGAGCGTGGCGGACAGTGTTTTGTTGTGACAGACCGTATCAAGGATATCGACAAGCTTTCGATGAAGATCAAGATGCTCGTGCCGGCGCTGCGTGTTGCCGTTGCCCACGGGCAGATGGAGGCAGAGGTTCTCGAAGACGTGATGGAGGGCTTCCTCGAGCGTAAGTACGACGTCCTCATTGCAACAAAGATCATTGAGTCAGGCCTGGACATTCCGAATGCCAATACGATGATCATTGAAAACTCAGACAACTTCGGTCTTGCCGAGCTCTATCAGCTCCGTGGTCGCGTCGGCAGGTCTAACACGCAGGCATATTGCTACCTGCTGATCCCGCCTCCGCATACTCTATCGCGAATGGCGTTGCGCAGGCTCCAAGCTCTGGAAGAATACACCGATCTCGGTTCCGGATTCAAGCTGGCCATGCGCGATCTAGAAATTCGTGGCGCCGGTAACCTGCTGGGCGGCGAGCAGAGCGGCTTTATCCTCGAAATGGGATTCGAACTCTATCAGAAGATCCTCGAAGAGGCAGTGCTTGAGCTACGCCATGATGAGTTTCAGGAGCTGTTCCCGGATGACTCGGCCCGACGAAGAAGCTTTGCCAACAATGATGTTGCCGTTGAGCTCGATACGGATGCGCTTATTCCGCATTCATTCATCCCTGCGGACACCGATCGATACGATGTCTATCGTCGACTCTACAACGCCACAGAGCAGCGTCAGGTGGATGTTGTTTATGATGAATTGCGCGATCGCTTCGGCGCACTTCCGCCGGAGGCCGAAGAGTTGCTCTACGCTGTGCGACTGCGAATTGCGGCCATTCCGACTGGTTTTGTCCGAGTTGCGGTACGTGGCGAGCGCATGATCGTTGAGCTGCCGGCCGAAGAGAACACGGCATGGTACGACGAGGTGTTCCAGCGTCTGATGACGCCGCTAGCAGAGTTCAGCAATGCTCGCCTTGTTCAGCATGGCAAGCGACTCGTGATTGAAGTGATCCTGTCCGACCGACACGAGGCACAGTTCGTTCTTGATCGCTTTGCATCGGTCGTCCGCAGCATCGGCAGTGTACATGCGGAGGACTTGGAGTGACGTCACTTCTTGCCATCGAAACCAGTGGCTCGGTCTGCAGCGTGGCAGTGTCCATCGACGGAGCACTTGCCGCATCCATCGAGATCATTCGACCGAATGTTCACGACGCCAAACTCGCGGACCTGATCACACAGGTGTGCATTGGCGCTGATGTTGCCGTGCGTGATCTTTCCTACGTTGCCGTTTCAAGCGGCCCCGGCTCATTCACCGGTCTGCGCATCGGTGTCTCAATGGCTAAGGGGCTCTGCGTTGCTTCAAAGGCGGAGCTTATTGGCGTGCCGACTACGACGGCGCTCTTGCACGCCTCAACCGAGGTTGCGCAGCGCTCAGGCGCTGCGTCAATCGTCTGCGTAATCCCATCGCACAAGGACCTGTTCTACGTTGCAAGGAGCCCCGTGGATGATCCCACACATCTGGCATGTGTCGAGCTAATGACGGTGCACGAACTCGATTCTATCGCCGATGACGCAACGTTGATCGTGGGTCCGGGAGCAATTCGGCGAGATCCTCATCCAGTTAGCGGACTAACGCGCCACTCTGCGCGGTTTGTTGCCTTCGCTGCATGGCGAATGCTTGCTGCCGGACGCACTCCGGACGATCCGGTGCTGTTTGCCCCGGAGTATCACCAGGAGTTTCGGCCCCGATAGTGGGGTTTGCTGATTCCGGGTATTCGGCTTGTTGGTGCGTTGTAGCTTTGCACAGCTTCTGCTGAGAGATTTGCTTTACACTGCATCATGAAGAACAACGATGATTCAACGCTACACGCGCCCGGACATGGGTGCCATCTGGTCTGACGAGAACAAGTACCGCATTTGGCTTGAAATTGAGATCCTGGCCTGCGAAGCTCAGGCAGAACTTGGTGTGATCCCCAAGGATGCCGTTGCCGAGATCCGCAGCAAGGCATCGTTCGATGTGGACCGAATCCTTGAGATCGAAGAGACGACGAAACACGATGTGATCGCCTTTACGACCAATGTTGCAGAGTACGTCGGACCAGCCTCGCGGTTTATTCATCTTGGCATGACGTCGAGCGATGTGCTTGATACATGCCTTGCCGTACAACTCAAGCAGGCAGGCGTTCTACTGCTGGAAGACCTGAAGAACCTGCAGGCTATCCTTCATCGTCGAGCGATTGAGTTCAAGAACACCGTCTGTATCGGACGCTCACACGGTATTCACGCTGAGCCAACGACGTTCGGTTTGAAGCTTGCGCTGTGGCATGAGGAATGCCGCCGCAGCATCACACGCATGGAGCATGCACTGGCAACGATCAGCGTTGGAATGATCTCCGGCGCCGTTGGAACGTTCGAGCACCTCTCACCTGCCGTCGAAGAATATGTCTGCGAAAAACTTGGTCTTCAGCCTGCCCCCGTCAGCACGCAGGTTATCCAGCGAGACCGTCATGCAGAGTACATGAGCACACTGGCCATCATCGGCGCATTCCTTGAGAAAATCGCCATTGAGGTGCGCCATTTGCAGAGGACGGAAGTCCTTGAAGCCGAGGAGTATTTCTCTCCCGGACAAAAGGGTTCGTCGGCCATGCCGCATAAGCGCAATCCAATCGTCAGCGAGCGTATCTGCGGTCTGGCGCGTCTGCTTCGTGGCAACGCCATGGCAGCCATCGAGAACAATGCGCTCTGGCACGAGCGCGATATATCGCACAGTTCTGTTGAGCGGGTGATCTGTCCGGACTCGACCATCACGCTGGATTACATGCTGCATCTGGCAACGGGGCTCGTGGATCGACTTGTTGTGTATCCCGAGAATATGAAGCGCAATCTCGAGCTTACCAGCGGACTTCCCTATTCCCAGTCGGTTATGCTGGCTCTGGTGCGCAAGGACATCACCCGTGAGGACGCCTATCGCATGGTGCAACGCAACGCAATGCGCACCTGGGAAACACGCCTGCCGCTTCGACAAACACTCAGTGAAGACGCCGATCTGATGTCGCACATCTCGTCCGAAGAACTCGACGCAATCTTCGACCCGAACCGTATGCTGAAGAACGTGGATGTGATCTTCGAGCGGTGCGGGTTGAGCCAATGAGAAGAGTCTTCCTCGTTGGTGGTGCGCTCACGGCGCTGCTGTGCGGGATGCTTTCTCTCGCTGCACACGTCGAGGATGACGGCAAGAAGCTTGCCGACCGGTACTGTCAGACGTGTCATGTGAAGCCCCTTCCCGAGCATCTCGATCGTTCGACGTGGCTGACGAAGGTCTTCCCGATGATGCGTCAATACATTGGTCTGGATCAGAATCCAAGCCGCGAACTCATGCCGCATGATCTGCAGGCGATGTATCCGTCCGTGCCGACGATGACCGAGGATGAGTGGTTCGCTGTTGCGAATTGGTACATCGACAATGCCCCGGAAGAGTTGCCATCCACACCCATGCCGAAGGTAACGGGACCAAGCACAGTGTTTGAAGCGACTCCGGTGTTCTGTGATGATGCCTGTATGCCCATGACGATTCTCGCGCGTTTTGATGCCCTCTCCCGGAGGTTCATCACGGCAGATGCAATGAGTGGCTCCATGAATGTCTATAGCAGTGCCGGTAAGATCCTAACGACCATTGCCATCGGCGGTCCGGTGAGTTCGATCGCTATCCGTGGATCAACGTGGTACGTTACGGATATGGGAAAGCTACTCCCGCACGATTCCGCCGTAGGTGCTGTTGTGGCGGTGCAGTGGAAGGGAGACACCTATACGGTGAATCGCATCATTGATTCCCTCCGACGTCCAACGCACATCAGCGTTGAAGACTTCAATGGCGATGGTTCGGATGATCTGCTGGTCTGTGAGTTCGGAAATCTACTAGGTCGTCTCGGCTGGTTCGAGCGTCGAGGAAAGCGCTGGTTGTATCATGAGCTCGTCGCACAGCCGGGAGCGATCCGCACAGAAATCCGTGATGTCAATGGCGACGGTCGCAAGGACATCGTCGTATTGATGGCCCAGGCCCGTGAAGGGATCTTCGTGCATATCAACAAGGGTAAGGGGCGATTTGAATCTCGAGAGATCATCACCTTTCCGCCGAGTTACGGCTCATCGTCCTTCAGTTTTGCAGACGTAGACCGCGATGGAAAAGATGATTTGCTGGTAACTGCGGGAGACAATGGCGATTATCTGATGCCGCCATACAAGCCCTATCACGGCAGCTATGTGTTCCGCCTCGACAAGCTCGGACGCGTAACGGACACGACATTCCGTCCTTTTGACGGAGCCTATGGAGCGATTGTTCGGGACTTTGACCTTGATGGCCTGCAGGATATGCTCTCCTACAGCTATTTCCCCCGACTCGAGCGCGGCGACTTCGACCTTCTGCGATTGGAAACTGCAGCGTTCACACCAGCAGTTACAATGTGGTCGTTGCCCATGGCCGATCGCGGCCGTTGGCTGGTAAGTGATGCCGCAGACGTTGATGGCGACGGTGACATTGACGTACTCCTCGGAAACGAATCCATCGGCCCGGGCCGCATCACCGAAGAACAGTCGGCCGGCTGGCGCCAAGGCCGCATGAGTGCACTACTGCTCATCAACAAGACCAGATGAGTTAGTCGGCGCTTATCCACCATGGAACCGTCCGCATATACTCCCCATCGACCACCGCAATAAAGATCAGTCCTCGTAGGGTGGGGTCAAGTGTAACGACAAGCCCCTTACTATCATTGGCGCTATGGTGGGCAAGGATGCGGCCGAGGACGTCACTGATGAAAAGTTCATTGGCAGAAGTCGTGATGGTTCGACCACGAAATGCCACATCGATTTGAGGGCTGAACAGTCGCACACGTCCGTCTGTTGCGCAGAGATCGTCCAGCGTAAAGCGCCCTGGACGTTTCTGCACAGTAATCGATGAATCATTCACGATGACACTGTCAATCCGAAACTGCACTGAGGCGGAGTCTCCCAGGGCCGCCCGCAGTTGATCGCGCCGGTAGGTACTTGCTGCCGTTGCGCCGAGTCGAAAGGGAAACTTGATGTGCGTTCGAGTTCCGGACACATACCCCGATGATGTTATCGGCAAGAGCACGTATGAGTGGGTTGATACGTAGACAATCCCCTCGATCGTTCGTTGTGGGGCAAACGTCGCACGAACGCTGAGATAGACGTCCACCGTGTCGCCGGGGCGTGCATGGGCATCGCCAATGCTGGCAACCAGCGTACGCGCCTGCGGTGACGGGCGCACGTATACACTGTCAAGGATCACACATCCGTCGGCACGTGTCATCCGTGCGCGAAACCACCGTCCCCGCTCAATGGGTGGTGTCGATACTGAGTCTCTGCCAAGGGTACGGACGTTGTCGAGCCATTGGGTTGCCGTTGCACCCTCCGTCCACAAAAGCGTTGTCGATCCGAAGGCAACCATCGTGTCAGCCTGTCGTAGTCGCACGCGTGGGATCCCCGCGGTAGGGGGCTTCCAACGTGCAATGGGATGGATTGATGTACCATCTCCTCCGCTCGTCGCACCTCGGTCGGCCGTCGAATCCGAGCTGATTGCCGAAGATGCACCAGCTGCTCCACCGCTTACGATACAGCGTACAGATGCGGGCAGGGCGGAGGTTGACATGACGCTACCTCCGGCGCCTCCCCCGCCCGGTCCGCAGAGAAACAGTGTTGAGCGGGACGTTCCACCGTGACCACCGCGTGCGGTGATCAAACCATCACCGGAGACCGATTCAGCATCAAGAAGAACCATGCCGCCAGCTCCACCGCCGCCGGAGCCATCGTGGCTGGCATCGTGACCATTGGTGCCGTCGGCACTCACAATACTCCCGGTGTGAAATTGAATATGTCGAGCACGTATCACAATGATTCCTCCTCCGCGACCACCACGGCCGCCATCGAGGTCATTGCCATGCCCCCCACCTCCGGAGGATCCGAACACGAGTCGGGTGCCGTCATCTAGGGGGCGAGCAGAAGCCCCTTGCATTGAGTTGATCGGAGAGAATGCGGAAGATGTTGATCCACCGTTGCCACCGCGTCCAGCTGAGGCCCCCCCGGCTCCACCGGAATTGTGCGCGCGACCACTCAAGCCGCCACGTCCCCACGACGAAAGACTGTCGATGCTGACCAGTGGAACGCTACATGGACCCATTCCATCGCCGGGCAGCACCGCTGTTGGCTGTTCATCAAATCGTGCCGTGGTATCGGAGGAGTTCCAATCAAATGTTGGTTGGTAAAAGCCGGTGCTTGTTGCGGATATCGGTGATTCGATGTGAACGGTGTCATCGCTCCACAGGGCCACGACACCACCATGCAGACCATTCCACGGCCTTGAGACGATGCGCCGGCGCAATCGCTTATCATCAGGTGTTACTGCACGGATGATCTGCAAGTGCCGCGCTCGGCTAAGGGGCTCCTGCAGCGAATGCGTGAGGTATATCCTCTGACCGATGATGGTATCGATGACGTTCCAAGACCATTCGCCGACGTTATGTGAAAGCCTATCTCCTTCATGGTCGCAAGTCGGTCGATGGATCAGCACGTGGTCCCCCGCCTCAAACCATCGAGACTGTTGTACCGTGATTGAACTCCCACAGGCTTCGGAACTCCACGCCCAGGTGCTTTGCACAAACTGGACCGAATCATCAGCGACCATACACATCAGAACGAATAGCATCGCCATCGCTGGATCTCCTGATCGTACCAGAGTTGTATCATGTCATCGGCGCCGAGCTGCAGGGCAACGCCATTCTTCAGACGCAGTCGATCTGCGGCTTCCACATTTGGATTCTCACTGACGAGAGTGACGTTCCCCTGAGTTACGACAAGCGTCAGCAAACGGTCGGCGGCATCGGTGCGAATGCCACCGACAACACTCCCATTAACATCAGCCTGCAACCGGATCACCGATCCGGCTCCGATGGTAACAAGCGCGGGAATGGCTGCGGGCAGAATGATGTTCGGTGTTGGAGTCAGTGCTACTCCGGAGAAGCGAGACATCCCACTCGATAGAAGATGATGGACATAGGTTCGATTGCGTGTCGGCATCTCTCGAAAAGTGGACATCTGGAAGATTGGCGGAAGACGGGGCCGCTCACCACCGAGGATCACATCGCCGCCAATGGTCAGAAGCGCGATCTGTCCGGTATCCGTTCGAAAGCCGCCACCAATGGCAACGGCTACGCCGGCTGCCGCCGACGTAGCCGTACCGTAAATGCCAAGCGTGGTTCCGGCGTTGCCGGATGCTAGGGTCTCAGCATTTCCAACGACGCCGATTGAAACGATCTGCGTGCTGCCACTTCCTCCTCGCTGCGTTGTGCCCATCACGCCGATGATCGTGTCGGCACCGATGCCCGAGTTGGTTGCGGCATGTCCTCGCACCCCGGTGCGTTCAGAAAATGGTAGCGTCTCATAGCTGGAGGATTGAGAAACGCCGATGATCCCCATACCCGTGGTGTTTGCACGGGCAACCAATCCGATGTGCTGTGAACCGGAAGCAGTGATCTCCATGCCCCGCCTCGGAGGTGTTGATCCGCCGATGTCGATGGCCACGCCATTCCCCGCGGTCAGTGCATTGTACCGTATTCCGGTTCCACCCGTCACATCGATTCCGGTACCAAGTGTTGGACGTCCAGTTCCGGTTGGCCCACCTATACGAAGTCCGGTTCCCATTCCGTTCGACTGACTTGAGATCACGATACCTGCGTCATTACTCCCCGAGTTTCCAACGTCGCGCACAAGCAGTCCTGTGGCAGTTGAAGTTGCATCAAGCGTGATGGTCAGACCACGTCCACCACTGGCCGCAAGACTGCCGATGCGCACAGCCTCGAAGGGCGCTGTGCCAACACCATTTCCAATGCCCAAGGGCCCGAGTAGCCACGTGTTTCCTGACTGGCCGATCTCAAGTGCACGTGTCATTGACGGTCCGGTGGTAATCCGAAGTGGGAGTGCATTGCTGGACCTGTTGGAGATCACCATTGGATTGGGTGTCTTGTTGTCGATCTGGCTGGTACTGAACGTCTGCGACGTTGCACAAATACCGGCAACGGGAATCACCATCAGGGAAATGAGACGAATTCGGATGTTCATACATCGGTGGTGTTGGAGGTGTTAGAGGGGACTTACATCGGTGGAATGACCATCCAAGAGATGCGATCAGATGAGGCCAGTGGAACAGATGTTTCCACCGTGAACGTGTCCGCCGTTGCATCAATTGCCGTAACTGATGCTGCGATCGTCGTACCTGCAGCATTCACCATTGTAACGATCGGAATAGATCCTGTCGGGATGTCCTGCCCTACCGTTATCGTGTGGATATAGTTGCCGGCCGTCGGTGCAAAGAGTCCGCGCGGCACGTCTGCGATAGCACTGCGCCAGCTCATCACACCGGTTGTGGTGGCAGAGAGTACCATACCGTTGCTGGCCGGAGCGCTGACGGGAAGCGTGTATGTGATGTCAGCCGTCTGATCGGCCGCTTTGAACGCCGAGTAGTTCGTGCCTGCAGCACTGGGCTCAGCAAAGCGCAGTTCGGTTGCAGCTCCGGAGTTGGACAGAAGCACCGTTCGCGCCAGGTCGATCGGTGCCTTGGGTGAGGATGTTCCGATACCAATCCAACCCTGACTTGCACCGGCAACGCCAATGATGCGGATGCCTTCGGTGGCGTTAGCGGCGATCACCAGGTCCTGGGCATTCTTCGTACCAAGATACTGTTGCCCTGTTGCAGTGCCCCCAGCGGTGATGTCCGAGCCAAGCAGACTCCAGAAGTTTGTGCTACTCCAACCCAAAGTGGCTGTGGTGCCGGTTACCGTTTGAACCGTCAGAGTCTGTCCTGATTCTCCGATGAGGGGTGGCAGCACCAGCGAATAGGATGTAACTCCGGTTCCAGGAATGGTGAGTCCGACCGTGGACGGCTGAGCATTCCGAAGTTGGAGCGTACCAGTGGTAATGCTCTGAGCTCGCATACCAATGGAAATGAAAAGAAAGCCAAGGAATACCATTAGGCTGTGATAGATGGGGCGCATAAAGACCTCGCTTAACAATGTGATAAAAGATGATTGGTGAACCATGTGGTTCTTGCATGCTAACGGGACGTAAAGAGACACAGCTGACTAGGAAGGGTGCTCTTGAGGCGTTACGATCAGGGGTCGATCGACCAGTCAATGCACTCCTCCGGAAGCAAGGGTGCCGATACACGAAAGACAAGTTCGTTCAACGTCGTATCGATGATGAGCTGTGTCAGTAATGTCGTAGTGGGAGATATCGTATGAAACGTGACACGAGCATCTGATAAAAGCTTTCGAGCAGGTCTCACACGATACTCCGAGGCAACACCATTTCCTATAACGCGTCCTTTCTCTGCGGAAGACGTCGGTGCTGAAACAACGAGAGTGCTGCCCTTTCGAACAACGGAGACCCCGTCAGTTCCGACAAGTGACACGGGGCCGGAAAGTTCGTTGAGTGATGTGACGAGACCAGTTGCCCGCGGATCTAATCGAGCCGCCATGTCAGCGTAGCCTGCATGGAGTGAAACTCCGGTGGCATACAGCTCTATTCTTGGTCGACGTTCTGCTTCCCCATCTACAGCGTATCCCACGAATATCCGGTTACCCCGAAGGACGGTATCTGGAAGCGGTACCGTGCCGCCAAGTACCAGTTCGCAACGGCCGCCAACGATATCTGCGTCAACGTCCTCTTGCCACAGAGGTGTCGACTGAAACGGATCGTTGTACCAACGAACAGAAATGCGGTGCGAGCCGTCATCGGGAAGGGGGCTTCCAAATACGGCAGCGATGCTCACCTGGCGGAGCGGTTGTGCAATGCCCGGGCACTGCCACACGGTGGCGGCGGCAAAGGCGACGAGGAGGATACACGAAGACGACATCATACGTCCTCGTGCGGTGAATGATCAAAAACGTGACACTCGACGCGTAAAATAATTCAGCATCAGCATGGCAAGAGCTGTGATCGCCAAGCCCCCTACCTCACGTTCGATCTCACCATCCCACCAGCGTCCGCTCGTCTGTCGGAATAATGCAATTGCCCACAGCGCGTAGGCAAAGCCCAGGAGCGCGGACATTCGGTTAACCACGCGATCGAGCCGCTTCGAAAGATTGCAAAGACATAGAACGGAAGCAACACCATAGGCAAGTACCCACAACCAAGCATCAACGTCGTTGAACTGCAGCGTGACAAACCCTGCGAACATGGCGGCAAGAGTTATCGATACAATGCGCGGCAGATTCTTCATATGGTCAAAACGAGAGTGACGAAAGACACAAGTCCCGCGATTGCCAACAGATCATGTCGACGTGAGATACGCGGTCGGGTTGCTGGAAGAATTGCGAGAATCACAACACAGGGCACATGGGCTGGAAATGGTCCGCCCACGACACTCCACATTGTGACGACACACGTCAACGCATACAGAGCATGATGCCACCGTCCGAACGACATCCTCCGGGTTCGTGCAGCAATACCAAGTGACATGGTAAGGGAATACATCACCAGTGCGGCAATCTCTCGATTGACCTCGCCCATTTGACTAGAGTAGCTCCCTGTCGAGCGTATCACGATAGAAGCGGCGGAATGTCGTTACGTCGCCCATGATCATGTGAAGTCTGCTCGTGTTGGCTGAATCAGTCAGTAGCCCTCGAAGGGGGCGTCGTCCGCTCATAAGGCGCGTTGCTGTTTGCCGGATCCACCGATACTCGCTCACTGACATGGTGAATCGATTCAGCATCCGAACGAGTTGTTGGTCGATCTCACGCTGTTGTGCCTTGGCAGTGGACAAAGAATCGAGGTGGCGGGAGATCTCATGGAGAACCATAATCTGCGAAGGACGCAGCAGACTGTCCGTTGGTGGGGCGTAGGATTCTTTGTTGACGATCTGTGCACGCAGGCCCTGCTCGTTCCTGCGGATGATGCCAAGACTCATCTGAGCTTCGAAGAGTAGCCCCCTGACGAAGAGGACAAGATACACGCAGCAAAGGATCGCCACCACAGCCACACTGTTGCGGAGCCAGCGACGGCGGGGTTGCTGTGAGTTACGCCCCTGCATCGCCCGATGACTCCTCATCGAACATCGCTGCAACGAAAGAGACGGCATCAAATGGCTGAAGGTCATCGATGCGTTCGCCAACACCAATGTAGCGGACGGGAATGCTCATGCTGTCGGCAATCGCGATAACCGCACCACCCTTTGCTGTTCCGTCGAGCTTGGTAAGCACGATACCGGTGACTGGCGCAACCTTGGTGAACTCCCTGGCCTGCTGAAGTGCGTTCTGACCAGTAGTTGCATCCAGTGCGAGGAATACTTCGTGTGGTGCATTGGGGTGGATCTTCTTCATCACGCGGCTGATCTTCTCCAGCTCCTGCATAAGCCCCAGTTTGTTGTGCAGACGTCCGGCTGTATCGATGATCACAACGTCTGTGCCGCGAGCCTTTGCGGCGTTCAATGTGTCGTAGGCAACTGCCGCAGGGTCAGCCCCATGCTGCTGCTGCACAATGTCAACACCTGCCCGATTGGCCCAGACTTCGAGCTGCTCGTTGGCAGCTGCACGGAATGTGTCTGCCGCGCCGATCAGGACTGTTTTGCCGGCGGACTTGTAGTTGCGGGCAAGCTTGCCGATCGTGGTTGTTTTGCCAACACCATTGACTCCAATCAGCATGATGACATGGGGCTTATCAGTCTCGTCAATCGCAAACGTGGCGTCGTCTTGAGCCGCCGGAGACTCCATGAGGAGTGCGGCGATCTCCTCTTTCAGAATGCCGACAATAGCATCCGATTCGGTGACATTCTCCGACTTTACGCGCTCTTTCAGGCGTGCAATGATCTTCTCGCTGGTTTCGACGCCAACATCGGACGTGATGAGAATCTCTTCGATCTCCGATAAGAGAGTATCGTCGATGGTGCGGCCGCTGAGCAGTGAGCGAAGCCGTCCAACGAAAGAGTTTCGTGTTTTCGACAGTCCTTCTTTCAGTCTGTCAAACGAGAGCGCATCGGCAACTCCCGATATCTTTTGCTTGATTTTATCGAAGAATCCCATACATCCTTTTGCCGTATTGCCACAAAGATACCGCCATTGCGCAGGTTGAAAGAACCATGAGAATCTGGACGGCCGGGTGGTTCGACGTTACGATCAATGCCAGGATGCCCGAGAACGCGATGGACGTGACGGCGATCTTCCCGCTCATCAGTGACGGTAGTACCAGGGAGTGACGCCATTTGAGCCACCACCCACAGGCGATAATGATAACATCTCGTGCTATGATCACCCCGGAAAACCATGGTGGAATGATCTGCTTGAACAACATCACCAGCATCACAGAAACAACAAGAATCTTATCGGCGATCGGATCAATGATCATCCCCCATTCACTGACGGTCTCGGTCTTGCGAGCTACAAAGCCATCAAGCCAATCTGTGAAAGCGGCTGCAAGACACCACCAGAAGGCCTCGATATTTCGACCATCCAGTAGGAGCAGAACAATCGGAATTGTCAGCACTGATCGAAGTGCCGAAATGAGGTTCGAGGCTGTGAAAAGCGCTGTACTTGGAGATTTCATGTCGTAGGTCGTACCCACATGAGGTGAGCAATGTGCAACAATAACGATGTCCCGATACCAAACAGCGCCGGCTGTCCGAAGTTTCCTGCGGCAACGATGGCGGACACAGCGGCGGGAATTGTCATAATGGGAATCATCTCCGCGGTGAATCGTGACGCAAAGTGCGAATGGCTCACAAGTGTTGGTAGAAGGAGTGCGCTAACAACAATTGACGAGGCTACAAAGATCAAGTCGATGATACTGGGAACGGCGTATGCAAATGCCGCACCGACCACTGAGGTCAGAACAAGTCCGATGCGATGGCGCGATACCGACCCAGAACCTGCATGCCGCAACATTGGGAGGAGATCATCGGCTATCGTCGATGCGCTCACCAGCGCATAGCCGCTCAGGGTTGAGGATACAGCGGCAATGATGCCGGCAAGTACAAGCCCTCTGCCCCATTGAGGCAACACAACGTCGGATAACGTGAGATATGCCACGGCAGGACTACTACCGGGGACGTAGCGAGCGGCGTACAGGCCGGCGACGAGTTGAAGTACGTCAAAGACGATCCAGCAAACAGCGCTCCAGAGTATCGCCTTACGAGCCACTGAGACGCTTGAAGCCGAGGCCGTGCGAACGTAGATGTTCGGATCGATGAATGTCTGCATCGCGATCACCCACCAGCTCGCGATACCGGCCCACCCCAGCGAGCCGGGAATGTCAAACAGGTGGCGAGTTTTGGCCGTCGAAAGGAGCTCGGGTCCGCCAAATGTCATCATCGAGGCAACTGTCAGCAGTACCATACTTCCGAACATCAGTACCAGCTGCACGACGTTAGCGTATGCGTCACTGCGCAGACCGCCCAGAGTCACATAGGACACAGAGAACACCGTCCCTACGATGATCGACAACCCAAGTGATAGTCCCGTGAGGTTTGAGAGGATGTAGCCGATCATCAACTGATATGACGCCGGCACGGTGATTACAAGCAGCAGAACTGCCGCAACGCGACGTGCTTGTGGTCCGTGGACGCGTCCTATCTGCTCGGGAATTGAGGCCGACATTCCCTCTCGAACACGTTTGGAGAGCCAGCCTGCATAGACTATCGCGACGATGTAGTACGGCAGCCCGAAGCACAGGAGAAAGACAATTCCATGGCGCATCACAAACTCACCGGATGCAAGCACAGCGCCATACCAGGTTGCGACAAGCGTAGCAACCAGCAGTGGCTGACTCATTGAACGTTCCGCAAGGACAAAGTCCTGCCGTCCACGACGGCTGCCCAGCACCCCGGCAGCGTGGACGACAATAACACTAACAATGACGACGATGATCTCGGGTGTGAACATCATCGACGATCATCAAATTGATTGTCCCCGGGAGTTTCGATGCCCGAGATAAACGTCCGTCGGTGTTCCGGGCACGGACCATGCATGGCGATAGCCTTGCGATGAACTGACGTTCCGTAGCCTTTGTGCCTGGCAAAACCGTAGGCCGGATACATCCTGTCGACCTCGCCGGCCATGACAGTATCACGATGAACCTTTGCAAGGATCGATGCGGCTGCTATGCTAACGCAGAGCGCATCGCCATGAACAACCGTTGTGTGCGGCGCTGCATGAGGCCGGAATCGATTACCGTCGATGAGAAGGTGACACATCTCAGGGGGCTGATCTACCTTCCTGATGCAATCATTGACGGCCTTGTGCATCGCATCAAACGTGGCCTGAAGAATGTTCACTTCGTCTATGTGCCCCGATGAACACCAACCTACAGCCCATGCTATGGCCGACGCTTTAATCGCCGTGTCCAGCTGTGAACGTTGTTGAGGTCGAAGTTTCTTTGAATCGTCGATGCCCGCAGGAATTGTGCGCATGTCAAGCACCACGGCGGCAGCCACAACGGGTCCTGCGAGCGCACCACGGCCTGCCTCGTCCACACCGATAATGGTGAGCCCCCTACCATAGAGCGATTGTTCGTATTCGAAAAAATGCACGGCGCAAAACTACGCCACATCGGGCTGCTTTACTGCTGTCCGATAAGGCCGAGGAACTCAGCACGCAGGACCCTGTTCGTTGCAAGTTCACCACGCATCACCGACGTAACCATCGTGCTGGAATCATGGGCCTCGACCCCTCGGGCGATCATGCAGTAATGACGCGATGATATCACTACGCCGAGCGCGATCGGGTCAAGGATCTCGATCAGAAAGTCAGCGATCTGCTCGCCAAGCTCCTCCTGAATCTGTCCACGTCGGGAGAACCATTCTACAATGCGGGTGAACTTTGACAGACCAATGACCTTTTCGCGAGGAACGTAACCGATGGCACACGTCCCGGTGATGGGCTGCCAGTGATGAGAGCAGACGCTCATGACCTTGATGCCCTTGGAGATCACCAGTTCATCGACATTCTGACGGTTGGGAAAGACGGTGATCTTCGGTGCCGGTGAGTATCTGCCGGCGAAGAGTTCCGTTACCCACATCCGTGCGAGGCGGAAAGGACTGTCGGTGCTATTCGGGTCGTTACGATCGATTCGAAGTACGTCAAAGATTTCGGCGAACTTCTGCTCGAGTCGAGCGATCATTTCCTGCCGTTCCTCCTCGCTCAGCGGGATGGAGCCGTTGGCATCGAAGAGCGGCTTACCGGTAGTGCTTACGCTCGGGTACAGGCCTCCGGTCTTCATAAGGTGATGCTCGAGTTCGGCATCATCAAGGTCGAGCAAGGCTGCGCGCTTCGTGTTCTGGGTTGAGCTCATGATGCCACCTCAACGCGGTTTTGTGCGGGTGAAAGGTCATAGGTTGGTAGAGAAACAGGGTCGCCAAAGTACTCGGCCATGTTCTGGTCCGACTCGTATACTTTAATGCAGTGCAGCTGTCCCGATGGCAGACGATGCTCGATCTGCTGCCAGAACAGAACGCACAAGTTCTCCACCGTCGGAATGAACCCGCGAAGGAAATCCACATCGTAGTTGAGGTGTTTGTGATCCACCTTGTCAACGATGAATTCGTCGAGCAGGTCTTTTAGACGCTTCAGGTCGATGACATAACCGGTCAGTGGATCGGGAAGCCCCTTTACGGTGACCTCAATGACATAATTATGTCCGTGACCAAGGGGATTGTTGCATTTGTCAAATACCGCCTCGTTCCGTTCGTCGGAGAAGGTCGGATTGTACAACCGATGCGCCGCAGAGAATGATGCTTTGCGTGTGACGTAGATCATGAGATTTCCTCGTGAGGGTGCAGAGAGAGGAGATTCGCAGAATGGCTCAGAACCCTGGAATGAACCAAATGGTTCCAGCTTGGATGACCGAGAGCGGCCGGTAGGACGCTTCTCGTTCAAGGATGTTGGATATTTGCAAGGAATGTTGATGCAAACTACAACCATACAGCGCCATTGCTGTCGTCTTGCAACAGGCCTGCTGATCGCTGCAACGTGGCTGCTTTCAGGCGTATTGGCATTGAACTGCCGTGCGGCCGAGGTTTCACTTCAGTCGGTGCTGAGCCCACGGCGTGCCATGACGGCCACAGGAACAGTGTCTCTGCAGGGGGCTATGACCATCAGCGGGGTTCCGTTTGACGCTAGCATCAACACGGATACACTGGTTGTGAACACCGGCAGCCCCTTTGGTATGAAGACCAGCAGCGTCTATGCGCGGACGGATACGTTCGTCGTCCTGAACTACCTCACACGTCAGGTCATTGATGGCAACCCGGCATCGGAGAAGTTGGCCGGATTACTTCCGATCCCGCTGGGGCTGGACGATATTCGTTCGCTTGTGCGCGGAATACCACCTGGCGATCTCAGCGCCTTTGAACTCCAAACGACACGTCAGGACGGACAGCTGCTGTTTCGTCGGCGAGACTCCCTTCATGTTGAGTTCGCGCTGGTCGATAGTGCGTCTAAGACTATTCGGCAGTATCAACGAAAGCAGATCGATGGTCGTACGATCCTGAATGTCACCTTTGGTTCATATCGCGATGTCGATGGCATAATGGTCCCCTACGGTGTGAATGTGACGGCAAATAATGACGAGCAGAAGATTCAGTTCCGATTCGACGAGGTTCGACTCACGGCCCCTGTTGCTCCGCTTCGCCCCCTGGCAATTCCCCCGTCGTTTTCTCGAGTAACGCTGAACTGATGCCACCGGCGGCGCACATACCACTGCTTTGTCTTGTGTGTCTTCACCTGATTGGTGGTGGGCTATTGGCGCAGGATACCGCGAGGGTGTCGGTCCCAGCAGAGACCGGCGGCAGTGATACTGTCGTTGTATTCACGGCGCGTGACAGTGCCCATCTGCGTGTAAAGGATCGCACCCTGACGCTGCGCGGGGACGCGCGTGTTGACATGCGAGAGCAGCGCCTCGAATCCAGTCGAATCGTCATCGATTTCAGCGCCGCCACCATGAAGGCCGAAGGGGTGCGCGACTCGAGTGGCTTGATCAGTGGCTTCCCGATGTTTCGTGATGGTGCCACCGAGTATGCGGGTAAGTCGATGGTGTACAATTTCGAGACTCGCAAGGGCCGAGTTGAGTTTGGTGAAACGTCGGTTGAAGGTGGGTATTACTACGGTTCAGCCATAAAGCGCGTCGATGAAAAAACGGCATTTGTCGATGGTGGGTGTTACACCACATGCGACGCCCCCCATCCACATTTTTACTTTACGTCACCAAAGATGAAGGTGGTGGCCAACGAGAAGATCTTCCTCGATCCGCTCATCTGGTATGTTGACGACATTCCCATTTTCGCTCTTCCGCTTGGAATGTACTTCCCCATTGAGCAGGGACGTCGCTCGGGCATCATTGTTCCCTCGCCGGTGGTAACCGCGGATCGTGGTGTGGTGCTGCAGAATCTCGGATACTACTTTGCGATCAGCGACTACGTAGATGCGGAGTTAACAACGGACCTTACCACCAAAGGCGGTTTCACTCTGTACGGAAGGGGGCAATACGTTGTCCGCGACCGTATGCAGGGGCGGGCCGAGGTGCGCTTTGGCTACACGAGGTTCGCGGTGACCGATCCCTTTGCCACGAACCTTGGTCTGCAGCTCTCCCACTCTCAGCAGTTGCGGCCGGGTGAGAACATTGTGGCCGACATTTTCTACGGAACTCAGCGGCTGTTGCAGAATACGTCGTTGAATCCAAATGACCGCGTTAGGCAGAATGCCCGAAGTAATGTGTCCTACCAGCGGACGTTCTACAATGGAATGACCTTCAATGCAGGTTATACGCGGGACCAGAATCTGATCAACGGTTCAACTACACAGAGCCCCGTTGTCAATTTCAGTATACCTCAGTTGCAGCCGTTCAAGTCAATGGTCGACGCCGATTCATGGCTTTCGGAGGTGCAATTCTCCTATCGCGCCACTGGGCGCTATACTGCGAGCGCGCAGAGATCTGCTGACACCGGTGCATTTCGGGTAAGTGAATCTTCTGTCGTCGAGCATCGGCCATCGTTGACGTTGACGCCCAAGCTTGGCAATCTGATTGTTGCCCCGTCGATCACTTACTCCGAAAACTGGTATTTCCAACGCTACACCCAGAGCGTTAATCCTGCTGATAGCACGGTACAGACATCCCGAGAATCGGGCTTTTTTCGCGAGTACACCTACGGAATGGGAGTAAATGTCTCTACCTTTCTCTACGGTCTGGCCTACCCCAAAGTGCTTGGCATTCAGGCCATTCGGCACACGCTACAACCCAACATCGGATTGACGTATGTTCCGGATCAGTCGGACACGACTCTCGGATTCTTTGGACAGTACACTAGCCCCGTTACCGGTCAGACAGTCTCCTACCAGCGCTTTGGGAGTGTGGGCGGTCTTGCCTCTCGCCAGACGCAAATGCTCCTCACAGGATCGTTCCTCAACCGCGTATCCATCAAGTCGATGGACGCTGACACTGTTGGTAAGCCTTTGGAAATATTTACGCTTACGTTGAGCACATCGTATAATCTGGCAGCAGACTCGCTAGGTCTTTCACCGGTGTTCTTCAACTTTCGCACGCCCATGCTGGACGCACTGGAGTTCAATCTAAGCGGCACACTGAATCCGTATGACCAGGTCAAGACGCCAGATCCCGCAACCGGTCGCGAGACATGGCGTGAGATCAACTCCACAGTTCTGGGCGCTGGCAAGGGGCTTGCCCGGCTTACCAGCCTAAATCTGCAGGTGGGATCACGTTTCAGCTCGTCAGGTGCAAGTCCAACGCGAAGTGATCGTCGAACTGACGACACATCAACGTCAACGCGCGATCTTCGATCGCGTTTCGACAGCCGCCTGAACTCTGAGCAGTCTATATCGGACGTGTTTGGTGATCAGAGTCCCGGCTGGACGCCCCTTGACATGCCATGGGAGGTTTCGGGACAGCTCATCTACAGCTTGTCGCAGCCTAATCCGGATATGACGTCGCAGTCGCTCAACGCTGTTATTCGAGGGTCGCTTTCACTCACTCCAACAACGCGCATGGGGGTGTCGGGCACCATCGATCTTCTCACAGGCACCGTTTTGAATCCGATTATTGACCTATCAAAGCAGATCCACTGCTGGTATCTCACCCTGAACTGGGTGCCCCTTGGATTCAATCGGGGGTTCTTCCTGCGCTTTGGTGCGTCGGCCACGCAACTTCGAGACCTTGTTATTCCGAAACAATCAACGCCGTTGTATCGGTAGTTGACTCCGTAACTTGCGCCCATGTGTGGAATCGTTGGATATATCGGCTCTAAGCCGGCCGCTCCGCTGATCATCAGCGGCCTGAAGCGTCTCGAATACCGCGGGTATGATTCTGCGGGCATCTGCTGTATCACGCCCGACGGACTTGGCATAGCTAAAAAGGCCGGGCGCGTTGTCGACCTCGAACGTGCCAGCGACGTGCACGCTCTCGATGGTACTGTGGGCGTGGGCCACACGCGGTGGGCCACTCATGGTGTTCCCAATGACGTCAATGCGCATCCGCACATGGACATGAGCGGGTCGATCGGGCTTGTCCATAACGGCATCATCGAGAACTACCTCACGATTAAAAAGAAGCTGCTCAATGCCGGATATACCTTCCAGTCGGATACTGATAGCGAAGTTCTGGCGGTCTTTATCGGCATGCTCTACGAGACGCTGAATGATCTTGAGCTTTCCGTCCGCACCGCTCTGGCTGAAGTTGAAGGAACGTTTGGTATAGTCGTCGTCAGCTCCCATGAGCCCGACATGATCATTGCGGCCCGGCGTGGCAGCCCCCTGATCCTGGGCATTGGAAATGGTGAGTACCTTGTTGCCTCGGATGCCTCGGCGGTGATCTCGCACACGCGGCAGGTGGTGTACCTGCAAGAAAATGAGATGGCCATTCTTCGTCGGGACGGATTTGCAACGAAGACCATCGAAAATGTGGACACTCGCAGCGTGGTCGAGGAGATTGCCTTCGAGCTCGAGCAGATCGAGCGTGGTGGCTTTGAACACTTTATGCTCAAAGAGATCTACGAGCAACCCATCACCTTTCGTGATGGATTTCGAGGTCGACTCCGCTCCGAGGACGGAACTGTTCGTCTCGGTGGCCTTGCCAGCGTAGCCGAAAAGCTTCGATCTGCGCCACGGTTTATCATTACGGCTTGTGGCACCTCATGGCATGCTGGGCTTGTCGGTGAGTACCTCATTGAGACCCTGGCGCGTATTCCGGTTGAAGTAGAATATGCCAGCGAATTCCGCTATCGGAATCCGATCATCAACCCAGATGACGTTGTCATTGCCATTTCTCAGAGTGGTGAAACAGCAGACACACTTGCCGCAATCCGCGAGGCTAAGTTGAAGGGTGCTACGGTAATCGGCATGGTCAATGTCGTAGGAAGTACCATTGCCCGCGAAACAGATGCCGGGGTATATCTGCATGCCGGTCCCGAGATCGGTGTTGCGTCCACCAAGGCCTTTACATCGCAACTGTGCGTTCTTGCGCAGTTTGCCCTGTACCTGGGACGCATGAGAAACGTGTCCGCCGAGCAGGGTAAGGAGATCGCTCGCGAACTAGAGATGATCCCAGAGCACATCACGCGGATACTGGACAACGTAGAGCCGATTCGGGCCATAGCAAAACAGTACGCCGGGGCGTCGAACTTCCTGTACCTAGGTCGCGGTGTCAACTTCCCTGCCGCTCTTGAAGGCGCCCTGAAGCTCAAGGAGATATCCTACATCCATGCCGAGGGGTATCCCGCTGCCGAGATGAAACACGGCCCGATTGCACTTATTGACGAGAACATGCCGGTGGTGTTCATCGCTCCGAGGGACGAGATCTACGATAAGATTCGCTCGAATATCGAGGAAGTTCGGGCCCGTAACGGTCAGGTGATCGCCATTGCCGATGCCGACGATGATCGCATTGCCGATGTGGCAACACACGTCATCCGCGTTCCCAAGACCCTTGCGATGCTAACGCCGATCCTGACGTCGATTCCGTTGCAGCTGCTTGCCTATTACATTGCTGTAGAACGTGGGTGCAATGTTGACATGCCACGGAATCTTGCCAAGAGCGTCACGGTGGAGTAAGCCGTGTCTTCGACCATCGAAACAGCCGATTCTCTGTATGCAGATATTCGCCGTGGTCAGCGCCGTGCGTTGGCGCGCAGTCTCTCGCTTCTTGAGAGCTCGCTTCCGGCCGATCGAGAACTAGCTTATGCTCTCCTGGAGCGCTGTCAGCACCAGCCCAATCCGTCATGGAGGATCGGTTGTACAGGTCCACCGGGAGTGGGAAAGAGCACATTCATCGAACGTCTTGGCTGCATTCTTACCGATACCGGACGAAGTGTAGCCGTTCTGGCAGTCGATCCAAGTAGCCGTCGCAGTGGCGGCAGCATCCTTGGTGACAAGGTTCGGATGCTGGAGTTGGGGCAGCGCGCCAACGCTTTCATTCGACCTACCCCATCCAAAGCAACCCTAGGGGGCGCTGCACCCAGCACACGCGATGCCATCGTCTTGTGTGAACAGGCAGGTTTCGACACGATCATCATCGAGACGGTTGGTGTGGGGCAGAGCGAGATCGACGTTGCAACAATGGTCGACATGTTCCTGCTTCTGGCTTTACCCAACAGCGGCGATGATGTGCAGGGTATCAAGCGTGGGATCATGGAAGTGGCGCATGCCGTGGTCGTGACAAAATCCGATCTCGATGCGGCTGCATCGAAACGGTCGGCGGCCCAGATCACAAGTGCACTGCGGTACATGATCCCTACGGCATCAGACTGGCAAACACCTGTTCACGTGGTTAGTAATGCCACCGGCGATGGCTTTGATACCGTGATCGATGCGCTCCATCGATTCTTTGACAACACACGTGCCGCCACGATCGACCATCAGCGACGCCAACAGCGTGGCGAATGGTTTGATCGTGTGCTGAGTTCTGAAATGTTGCAGCGACTACTTGCCATGCAGGAGTTTCGGTCAGCATGTGATGTGGCCAGGGAACAATCCGTACTGGGAAGGATGGCACCAAGTCTGGGCGTTCATCGTCTGCTGGACAGAATTCAGATGTTGATCACGGAGGTACAATGAATGCCCTCTTTAGCGAATTGCAACGCTCCGTTGCAACCAACAACATTGACGCGTGGGTGCTCTATGACATGCGTCACTCGAATGAACTTGCATGGAACATCCTGCAACTCGAACCTAATGCTCACTGCACAAGGCGATGGATGGTAATCGTTCCGGCGAAAGGACGTCCGGTGAAGATCACTCATCGAATGGAGCAGAATCCTTTGGCGCACCTAGACATCCACGCAGTAGTGTACGACACACGGGATTCCTGGGAGCGCATTGTTCAGGAGCACTTGGCCCCCTTCACGCAGGTAGCGATGGAGTATTCTCCCATGGGGCGCCTGCCGGTGATCAGCAAGGTTGATGCCGGCATTGTGGAGCTGATTCGCTCCTTCGGTGTCGAAGTTGTCAGTTCGGCCGATATGCTGCAGGAGTTCACCAGCGTGCTTAGCGAGGATCAGATCGCCGGTGCTTGCGTAGCGGCCGGGCAGCTCCGTGAGACCGTGATGGATGCCTTCGGTTTCATTCGGAAGTCCATCGAACGCAAGGGACGTGTCTCAGAGTACGACGTGCAGTCGTTCATCATGTCGGAGTTTCAGCGTAAGGGGCTAACCACAGACGCTGCTCCGATCGTGGCGATCGGCCCAAACGCGGCGTCGCCCCATTACGCACCTACGCGCCTTGTTAGCAGTGATATCGAGCCGGAGATGGTCGTCCTTATCGACGCCTGGTGCCGACATGATGCTCCGGGGTCGGTCTTTGCCGACATTACCTGGGTTGGGTACACGGGAGAAGTTGTTCCCGACGACGTCGAATCGAGCTTCGCGATCATTCGTCGTGGAAGAGATGAAGCACTCCAACTTGTCCGTGATAGGTTTGCATCAGCAACACCTGTTTCCGGATTCGAAGTCGACCGTGCCTGCAGAGGCGTCATCGATGCTTCCGGTATGGGGCATGCATTTATACATCGAACCGGTCATAACATTACAACACAAGTGCACGGTCCGGGTGCAAACATGGATGACTTCGAGACACATGACACGAGACGGATTCTGCCGGGGACATCGTTCTCCATTGAGCCGGGCATGTACATTCCTGATGTTCTGGGTTTGCGCACGGAGATCGATGTGATCATCACACACGACCAGCAGGTACTTGTGCCGAGTGAACCAATACAACAGCGCGTCCTTCCATTGATGTCGCAGGGTTGGTCTGTATGATCGAAAGAATGGTACTGACAATGCTTTGCACGAACATCGTTACGAGCGTTCTTCTTTCGACCGGTGTTTACGCGAACTCCTTTGTTGCGGAGCCTGCTATCGGTGCCCGCTTCGATGATTCGGACAAGTTCCGCATTGCAACTGCCTATGAACGCACGGGCGACTTCCGAAATGCTGCACGGTTGTACCAGGAGCTGCATGCTGCTGATCCGCGCAATGATTCCTACTTCAGTGGAGTCGTCCGCTCACTGAGTGGACTTGGTCAGTACGCGGCACTTCTTCCCCTTGCCGAAAAGAAGGCAATCGCAACAAAGTCGCCCGATGATGCGATCCTCGTCGGAACGCTCTATGCTCGACAGAATAAACTCGATAATGCGCGTTCATGGTGGGAAAAGGCGCGGTCTCTCTCTGATGATGATGAATCTACGATTGTACGAATCGGTAGGGATCAGATGGAGTTGTTTCTTCATGCTGATGCTCTTGAATCATTTCTTGCTGCGCGGACCCGAAATGGTTCGGCCAACGCGTATGCTGACGAGGTCTTCAAGCTCCGTTCCGCATCCGGTGATGTTTCCGGTGCCGTTGCTGACGTTATCGCGGCATTTTCTAACGACGGCGATGAGTTAGCTGCAGAGCGACGCCTGAGTATGCTTCTTTCCTTTGACGGTGGGCAAACCATTATCGCCGAAAGTCTGGCCGAACTGCCTCGAACGGTAGTGAAGAATCTTCGCCTGTCGGCCTGGTTTTTCCGGGAAACAAAGCGTTGGAAGGATGCGTTTGATGTGATCTCGCAGCTAGATCAGCGTTCGGCTGTTCCCGGTAGTGAACTGTTGATGTTCGCCGAAGGCGCGCGCTCCTCTGAACAATACGATGTTGCACTGCAGGCATACGACGAGGTCGCGCGTCGGTCAAAAGAAGCCAACATGGTGATGTCGGCCGCATTTGGCTCGGTACGTAGCCTTGAGCTCCGCATGCGCGGAGCCACGACGATCACACCGACCGAGGCACGCGATGTGATCCGCCGTTATGACGACATCATCTCGCGATACGGTAACAACCCCCTCGTGGCTGATGCGCTGTACTTCAGTGGCTTGCTCTACGATGATGTGCTCCGCGAGATCGACCCGGCACGTGATCGACTGTTGAGGTTGATGAACACCTGGAAAGCATCACCGCGTTCTGTTGACGCGGCACTACGGCTAGCCGATATGTACCTCGCCATGGGTCAGGATAATCGCGCACGAGAGGTCCTCAATGGTGTGATCACTGCACCCAAGGGGCTTGCGGGAGACCGCGCCGACATGGCGCAGATCCGGCTTGCCGACATCCTCCTGTGGAATGGCCAGCTCGATTCGGCAAAGGCGCTATACTCGCCCCTTGCCGAAGCGAGCGGTTCGATTGCCTCGAATGATGCGATCGACCGAATGCTTCTTCTGAATCTGGCACTTGACGATTCGGGGTCCGTAAAGGCAATTGCCCGAGCTGAGGGGATGGTTGTGCGGAGGCGACATGCCGAAGCGATCAAGGAACTCGAGGCGGTGATCTCGAGCATACGCGATCTCGATCTGCGTGATCGCTCACTGCTCCTTTGCGCCAAGAGCTGTCTTGAAGTGGGAGACAGTGCTCGCGCCGGTGAGCATCTGAAGAAGATCATCGAGATGAACCCCGACTCCATTTTCGGCGACCGAGCGATCTGGATGTATGCCGATCTTGTGGCAAAACGTAACGAACCTCTTCGGGCGGCACAGATTCTCGAAACGCTCCTTCGCAACTATCCCCGTTCAATCATCGTTCCGGATGCACGCGAGCAGATCCGTCGTTTGCGCGGTGATAGCAAGTAACCCAAAACAAATTCCTTTACCAAAGTTCCCAATGGCAACCATGACCTTTTCACAGCTTCCCTACCGTCGACCTGATCTATCAGCCTTGACCGTTTCAACTGCAGACATTGTTTCTCGCATTCAAGGGGCTGAATCTGCGGCCGAGATTATCCAATGTGTTTCGGACTGGAATCGCGCTCGTATCGACACCTACACGATGGCGTCGTTGGCCGAGGTGAAGTTCACGCAAAACGTGACTGATGCTGATGCCAAATCTGAGAAGCTGTTCTTCGATGAGAACGGTCCGTCACTTACTGAGCTCGACATTACTGTTGCCAGAGCCCTTTTGGCCTCAAAGCATCGTCAGGCGGTGTCTGATCACTTTGGCGAGCTTTTTCTGACACGTCTGCAAAATTGGACACTCACATTTGAGCCGTCCATCAAGGATCTTCTTGTGCAGGAATCGGAGCTCACCACCCGCTACAACGAGATTACTGCTTCGGCCAAGATCGACGTCGACGGTCAGACCTATAACCTTTCAACGATCGGCCGTCTTGTGATTGATCCCGATGCAGGGATCCGTCATCGCGCCTACACGGCCATGGGAGATTTCCTCCTTAAGAATGCCGACGAGCTCGATTCGATCTTCGATGAACTCGTGAAGCTTCGCGCCAAGAAGGCCTCCATGCTCGGTTACGACTCGTACACGAACTTCCGGTATATCGAGTTTGGCCGCGTAGACTACACAGCTGAGGACGTAGAGAAATTCCGCGCGCAGGTGCGCGAGCATGTTGTGCCTCTGGCCGCAAAACTGCGCCAGGCGCAGGGCTTGCGCCTCGGAATCGGCACGATGACCACTGCCGATGAAAAGCTGCAGTTCATCGATGGCAATCCGGTGGCCTCGGGTGATCATGACTGGATCGTTGAGCGGGCTGAAAAGATGTACGGTGAGCTTTCTGCCGAGACCAACGAGTTCTTCCGCCTAATGCTCGACTCTGAGCTCATGGACCTGAAGAGCCGAGACAACAAGGCCACCGGCGGCTACTGCACAAGCTTCAGTGCCTACGGTTTACCCTTTATTTTTGCCAACTTCAACAAGACCACTCATGACATCGAGGTCCTGACGCACGAGGCCGGTCACGCTTTTCAGGCGTACCGGAGCCGTAATCTGGCCGTCCCCGAGTACTTCTGGCCAACGGCTGAGGCCTGCGAGATCCACTCCATGGGTATGGAGTTTTTGACCTGGCCGTGGATGGAACTATTCTTTGAGGACCAGACAGAAAAGTTCAAGTTCTATCACCTACAGGGGGCGTTGCTGTTCTTGCCCTATGGCTGCGCGGTGGATCACTTCCAGCATTGGATCTACGCCAACCCATCGGCAACTCCGGCAGAACGCAACGCGCAGTGGCGCGAAATGGAGCGCATGTACATGCCGTGGCGCAACGCCGAAGGCTTCCTAGCAGCTGAGCAGGGCCGAGTCTGGCAATTCCAGCGTCATATCTACGAAAGCCCCTTCTATTACATCGACTATGCCCTGGCCCAGACCTGCGCACTGCAGTACTGGAAGTGGTCGGAGACAGATCGTGCAACGGCATTTGGTTCGTACTTGTCAATCTGCGACATCGGGGGGTCAAAGCCGTTTCTGGGGATCGTTGAGCATGGGAAACTTACCTCCCCATTCTCGGAAGGTTGCCTCGAGGATATCGTTTCGTATGCCTATCGGGCGCTCCAGCAACGGTATCCAAACTTCATGCTCGGCAACTAATTCATAAAACCAATCCATAATGCCCCCTGGTAACCTATTTGGGTATGTCAGGGGGCTCTTTTTTTGATAGTTTTGCCGCAAATGCATTCGGCAGAAACCCTCTATTCACATCATGCGGCCTCGCATATGAAAACATTCACACGATTTTCAATCTCGCTGTTGTGCACCTTGGTGCTGATGTCCGGCCTCGTCTATGGTCAGACCCAGCCCCTTACCACGTGGTCACTTAGCAGTGGTAACTACACGTTGACGGACTGGTTGAACACCAATCCGGCCGGTACGTATCCCACTGCTATGATGTTCCACATGGTGGCAGACATCGATGCGCCATCAGATGCCCTTCCAACATCCGACTGGAACTGCGCGTATAACCTCACGAGTGGCGCTCGCATTAGTGGACTGGGTACAGGTGGTCTTGGGTTCATTAATACTGGCACACTGGTGTGTAACTGTAACTTCGTGGGCGCTGCCCTGCTGTCGCTAAATACAGTTGGACGCGCGCAGATCGGTGTCACGTGGACATCGACCGTAAACAGTTCGGGAACACGCCCATATGCATTGCGCCTCCAATACCGTCTTAATACGACGAGTGCCTGGACCAATGTGCTGTCCAATGGCGTACCGGTTGAATACGTCGCACCGTTGAGTGCTTCCGGAGTTTCGACGCTCCGCACGATCACAGCAACTCTGCCAACCATCTGCGAAAACCAGGCATTTGTTCAGCTTCGCTGGGTCTACTACCAGGCACCGGTCTTTTCTTCGGGTAGCCGTCCGGGAATCACGTTTGATGACCTGACGGTTTCGTCTCAATCGACTGTGGGAACGGCTACTAACCTTGCCATTGAGAACATCGTGCCGTCGTCGCCATCGCAAAACACGGCATTCGGTCTTCGTGTGCGCGCAGTGGATGCTCTGGGTGCGGCTAAGAACCTCACGACGTCAACCGGTGTTCAGATTGCCGTCAACTCCGGTACCGGCTCTGTTTCGGGAACCATCTCCGGAACCATCCCAGCAGGTAGCAGCTTTGTTGATCTTACAGCAGTAAACTACAGCGTGGCCGAAACGGGTGTTACCCTTCGTGCCTTTACGACGTTCGGCCAGGTACTCACGCAGGGTCTCTCATCAGCACTCACCGTAAATGGTCCACCGGCGTATTTCGCCATCAGCGGTGCAACGACGAGCGGTTATGTTGGTGTTCCACTCAATCCGATCACGGTCACCGTATATCGTTCCGACAATTCTGTTGACCAGAATTACGCTTCAACAGTTTCTATCGCTCGCGTTTCGGGTACGGGTGTCCTCACAGGCGTTACCAGCGTTCAGGCGGTTGCGGGTGTGGCCGTATTCGACAACGTTTCGGTTAGCGCTGCGGGCAGCTACCAGCTTGTTGTGAATGCACCGGGACTTGCCCAGCAGACGCTTCCGTTTTCGACGGCATTCTCAACTCCGAGCATGATCACGGACATCGTGCCCCAGTTCATCAATGCCCGAACTGCATCGGGCACGTGTAACTCCTCGGTGTCGGCCTTCCCGATCCCGGTTTTCGCACGCGTGACATTCACAAATCTGACGCCAAACACCACCTATCGCTACAACACGGGTCTGGCCCTTGATCAGATTCTCACATCGACTGGTGGTGGCTTTAATATCCACTACAACGCCAACGATAACACGTACTTCTATGCTGCCGGAAAGTCCCTGACAAACGCCGGTGAGTTCTCGACGTTCTCAACTCTTCCAGGTCAAACGACAAAGACGATCTGGATCAACCTTGTGTCGTCAACGAATGCAGCATTCCAGGAACTCGGTACCATCTGGTGGCGTGTAGCTCTTGGTGACAACAATGGTAATCTGATCAATCGGTACCAGCTGGCACAGACATCCACACCGCTGCGTACCGGTGTGCTCTCAACGCAGGCAACCGGCATTGTGGACGACAACTCGCAGCTGTCAGAGAAGAATTACGTGCTTCTTTATGACAACACTGCGGGCACAGGGCGCCCCCTGACCGTTGCTCTTGTGCAGCGCCAAGGAACCCTTGTTGCAGGTGCCGAGACCTTCTACGCATCACGTCAGAATTCAGCCTCTTCGTGGGCAACATTCATTCCGAACACACTGGCAACGGGCGTTCGCCGGATTGAAGAGCGTGATGCCATCACTGGTAATATTGTCAACGCGATCATTTCAACTGACGGTCGTTGGAACAACGTCCAGACAAATCCTTCGGACCTGGTTGCCTACCCTGCCGGTCCTGGTGGATTTGCCTCTCCAATCGTGCTGCAAACGCCACGAATCACGATTTCGGCTCCGGTGTTTGCCGATACACTCTGCGCAGGTTCAACATCTACAGCTCGTTTTGTGGCCCGCGGTATGGCCAATGTCGACGTTCAGTTCTCGTCGAATAACGGCGCATCTTGGCAGTCAATGGGAATCGTGCCGGCAACATCAACATCAGTGAATTGGACAGTGCCAGACGTTGAGTTTGCAACCCAGTGTCTTGTCCGCGTTGTCGGAGTTGATCGTCCGGAGATTAGTGCCGTTTCGCAATCGTTCGTGGTTGCAAAGGCCGTGCGCGTGGTTTCCCAGCCACCATCGCAGAACCTTTGTGTCGGTGCTAGAGTCTCCATGGTTGCCGTCACCACAGGAGCCGTGCGCAATTACCAGTGGTTCAAGAATGGTATTGCGATCGAGGGTGCAACAAACGCCTTGTTCGTTATCGATCGTGCCCAATTCAATACATCTGGCGTGTATCGGTGCGAACTCACGGGATACGGTCAGTGCGGAAGCACAAGCACAAACGACATCCACGTCCGTGTTGCACGTCCAACGCAGATCGTCAATCAGACGCGAAACGCGCCAGTGAAGATCGGTGGAACAGCAGTTCTTACCGTAGAGGCGGAAATTCCGAATGAAGCGATCTCCTATCAGTGGTTCAAGGGCCAAACTGCTCTTGTCGATGACGGTCGCATCGTAGGCACGGCCTCGAACAGACTCGAGATCCGCAACGTCAATGCCAATGACCTCGGCTCGGACTACTATTGCACTGTCGTGGGTGTGTGCGGCTCCGCCACTTCCCGCCAAGCTCGTATTCTCACGTCGGGTGTTTTTGTTGACTTCGCTGCAAACAACATCGGAGTGTGCGACGGTCAGAAGGCCGTCATCCAGGCAAGTGCCTATGCCAACCCTGCCACTAGTGCGCTTCGCCTTCAGTGGTGGTACAAGGGGGCTCCTGTTGCCGATGGCGGTCGGTATTCTGGTGCACAATCAAGCACGCTGACGATCGATCCGGTAACAACGCAGGATATCGGTGAATACACGCTTTATGCCGAACTGGAAGACAATAAGAACGTCAATACCTCCGGTGCTGTGAATCTGGTCATCGCCGGCAGCCCGACGATCACCACTCCACCAATGAGCAACACAGTATGTGCCGGTGAGGTCTTCTCGCTTTCAGTGGTGGCCACGGGTGCTGGTACGCTCTCCTATCAGTGGACTTTTAATGGTGCTGATCTTGCCGGTCAGACGTCGCCAACGCTTACGTTGACGGCGACAGTTGCTCGCGCAGGATCGTATGCTGTGAAGATCACAACGGCGTGTGGTTCGATTACATCGAATACGGTAACAGTTACCGTTCGCGACGCCACAACGATCACACAGCAGCCGCCAGCAACGGTCGCTGCAACGGTCGGACAGCCGCTGACCATCACCCTTGCAGCAACGGGCTCCGGAACGGTTCAGTATCAGTGGTTCAAGGACGGCGCAGCTCTTGCCGGTGAGGTCACACCAACTTACACGAAGGCCGCATACGCTCTGACCGATGCTGGTAAGTACTGGTGTCGTGTTCGTTCGGAGTGCGGAGATAAGTTCTCCGACACAACCACCGTAACAACCAAGCCAGGAGTAGTCAGCGTGGACGAAGACGGCGATGTTGTTGCCGGCTACTCGGTCAATCCAAACCCGGGTTCTGGCATCATGCGCGTTCAACTCTCGCTGAGCAGCTCATCTCATGTTGTGTTGACGCTCGTGAACATGACCGGTGAAACTGTTCTCTCGATCACCGATGCGATGATGATCAGTGGCGATCATTCGCTGCCATTCAACGTTGCTGACCTGGCCTCTGGCTCGTATCAGCTCGTTGCTCTCGTCAATGGTCAAGCTCAGACGCGTTCGGTCCTGGTGATCAAGTAAGTACAGGTGCCGGTTCATCCAGCACCGAATACGAAGGTTCAAAAGGGGTATGCGCCAGCGCATGCCCCTTTTTCGTAGAATCGCATGTATCTCTCTTAAGGCCTATGAAACCGTTCGTGCGTGTCCTTCTGGCAGCGATTGTCATCGTTGCCGTCCATTCTCCTATGAAGTCGCAGGAGATGGTCGTCAGTGAGTATCTCAACATGGTCGAGCCGTCGCTGGAGTGGACGGAACTGCTTGTGGTAGCGGACAACCTCAATGCCGTTGGGTTCATCGTCACGGACAACAATACTGGTCAGCTCACACGTCAGGGTGGACCTCAGTTCCGAGATATTCCTCTGTGGCGCAACCTACGCGCCGGTACGATCATCGTTCTCTGGCACCGTGCGTTCCCTGCCGGCTATACTCCCGACGAAGACCCGGCGGATGGGTATCTCGAAATGTCTGCCCGGGACAACCGATTCTTTACGACGTACTACTTTGCTCCCGGTGTTGATAACGACATGAACATCAACCAAACCGGTGAACTGGTTGAAGTCATGAAAGGCGATCTGACACATGTTCATGCGCTCGGTTTCAATAAGCCCACCGGTCCGTCATACAATGCGTTGCCGATGCCGAAGGCGAATCTGGACTCGGCAAACATTTCGAACTCACGGTCAGTTCGTGTCAGTGGACGTTCGATAGGCTCCTATGGAATAGGCATCACGAAGGATTCGGTGGTTGTTGGATTCAATGACTCACGTGGACTACCCAATCGATTTGATCTTGCGCGCACCGCTCTTGGTGTGCCGAACATCAATCACTGGTTCTGGCGCGAGACTCGAGAGCCGAAGTGGACAGCTGCCCCCACGATTGCGCTTGTTGCTCAGTCAGCAAACACCAACACGATAGAATGGACGGCGCTTGAAGACCCCAATCCCGGTGATTCGACCACAGGGTATCTGATCCTTCGCGACACTCTCGGCTTTGCTGGATTTCCTGTAGGGGCTGTCCGCGATGGCTCGACGATAACGAAGGGATCGAAGATCGGCAATGCTACTGTTATTGACATTCGGCCAACGAAGCTCGGACGCCGAATGACGGATTCCAGCAATATTCTTTGCGGTATGAGTTATTCATATCGCGTCTATGGTTATCGGTACCGCCGTGATGATTTGCTATCGGTCACGGACGATACCACTGCACGCGGACGCCAGTACACCGATCAGCGTTGGGCAGAGTCGGCTATAATCACCAAGAGTAATCCAACAAAGCCCCTAATCCAGGCATCGCGGCTCCAGATATGTCCGGGTGATACGGTAACCCTTACCACCACGACCACCAACGCTGTGCTCTATGACTGGACCGTGAATGGTCAATCAGTTCCTGTTGGCGGTACAACGCGCATCGTGGTTCGTGCGACAGGAGAGTATCGACTCGTCATTAAGGGGGCTGATGGCTGCTCGGCCATCTCGGACCCTATCGTTATCACTGCTCTGCCAGCCCCTTCGGTGGAAATAACGCCAACCGGGTCGCAAACCATCTGTCCGGGCGATAGTGTAAAAATTACGGTCACAACGAGCGCGGCCACGTATGAGTGGCTTCGTGATGGTGCGGTGATTCCCGGTGCAACATCCAGCACGTATATGGCAAAGCTCGAGGGAGACTATCAGGTCCGAATTGCAACCTCCGCTGGTTGTCCGGGTGTGTCGGCAACCCTTCGGCTTCGTTTTCAGAACGTCAAGGTAAAGCTCTCTCCAAGCTCCGTTGACTTTGGCACGATCGGTCAGTGTCGTGCTGACACTACCGTAGACGTTGAGATCATCAATGAGGGTTTGGCAGATGTCACCATCACCAACGCATCCTTCCCCTCTGGCTTTGCGCTTGTGTCGCCGGCCCCAGGTTTTGCGATCAAGGCCGGAAAGCGTCAGACCGTGCGCTTGGTGTTTGCTCCATCAGGACCCGGCACAGCAACAGGAGCTGCCTCGTTCCTTGCGCAACCTTGCAACACGCCGATTCCGTTCACCGTACGTGGTCAGAGGACAGCTGTCTCTGTAGCATTGAACAAGCCAGGCGTCGACTTCGGTACGTATGCAGCTTGTCCGACTGGTAACATCCGCCCGGACTCGACCTTCTGCGTGACCAATTCCGGCACGGAAGCTATCGTGATCGGTGTGCCGCGTGTTGATCCGCCGTTCTACCTACTGACGGATATCCCGAAGCCGGTGACAATTGAACCTGGCACACGCTTTTGCATAAGCGTTATGTATCGCCCCCTCGGTGCTGACCTTGATCGCGGAGTGATTCAAACCATTGGCTTCCCGTATACATCGGCATCGTGCCAAGACACGTTGCGTGCCCGTGTTCAGGGGGCTTCCTATCGTCCACAGCTCACCGTCGATGAGCCTGCAGTAGATCTTGGCGTGGTGTTAAAATGTTCTCCGCGCGTGGATACCGTAATCAGCGTTACAAACCCATCACTTGTTCCGGTAACGGTCACATCAATTGTGGGGTCAGACATTTCTTACAGTGGCGGTGCCGTGACTATAGCACCGAAGACAACCAAGCTGTTGCCGGTGACGATCACTCCTTCGGTAGCATCGGGGACATTCTCACTGAATGCAAAGGTTGTTTTGCAGCCATGCAATGACTCGCTTGATGTGCAGTTCGATGGACAGATGCTTAATGCTACGTACAGTCAAGACCGAACAGAGATCGATTTCGGAACACTCCTGCTTTGTGAACGACAAACGGCAACGTCATCATTTCTCATTTCCGCACGGGGCTTGTCGGGACTGCGCTCTCGCTTGGCATCTATCGGGGCCAAGGCTCCATTCTCTGTTTCCGTTGTCTCGGGTCAGAGTTTCCGTGATTCGTTGCGTGTGGACGTAACGTTTACGCCACCATCTGCCGGCACGTTTGCGGACACGATCTCGTACACCATTGAGCCATGTTCCGTGGTTCAGAAGGTTGTTCTGCGCGGTGTATCGGGTAGTCCTTCCCGATCGACGTCGATCTCGACGTCAGACTTCGGCACTCTTACCAGCGGCGAGTCAATCGTCCGAACGATCACCATTGCCAACACCAGCTCAGTTGAAGTGCGTGTTGAGGATCTTGATGGTGTGACCACGCCGTTTCGCATCATCGCGCGGCGTCCGGCACTTCCTGCTACACTCGCACCAAAACAGAAGGCCGAGATCGACATTGAGTATTCATTCGTTGATTACAGTCGGCGTGATACTATTCGCGTGTCAAGTCGCACGAGTGGCAATTGTGCAGATACCGTTTCGCTTACATTGACCGGCGCAACTGTTGGTAAGGGCACGGTGACGGGGCTGCGCATTGTTGCCCCGCAGGATGCATCAGCATTTGCCGGCAGTCCGGTAACATTGCCGTTCGACTTAACCTCGGGCACGCCACTTGACTCGCTGGATCTGCGGTCGATGGTCGTGGAGCTCAACTACAATCCCCTACTGATGCGTCCCGAATCCGCCTCAACCTCGTTGCAGGGTGCTACGGTTACAGTTAAGGAGAATGTGCCAGGACAGGCCACTGTCACCATTGCTTCAACCAGCCCGATCATCGCCATGCGTTCGTTGTTCTCAATTCTGGCTCGCACATACGTCTCGGACGTGAGTGCTACTGTGCTTGACGTTGATACAGCCATGGCTCCGGGCACAATCATTACCGGTCAGGACGGTACTCTGACTGTTGAGAAAGAGTGCGATATCTCCGCTGGACTTGTTTCCCTTGGCCGGCCGATCATTTTCCGCGTTGTCCCAGACGGCAACGAAATGCTTCACGTGGAGTTCACCACCGTAACCAACGATCCAGTGAACATTCTTGTTGGCTCCGTAACGGGTGCCCGTCTGTCGGTTCAAGTCATTGCTACGACGTCAACGGATCTTCACCGTATGGATGTGCCGATCCATGAGCTCGCCAGCGGAGCCTACTTCGTTAGGTTTCAACATGGACGGCACGTGCGGACAGTTCCGCTTACCATAACTCGGTGACGTTAATCACCACTGGCAGACATTATCATTGATCGAGGAACCCTTGAACGTACTTGTTACCGGTGCCACCGGATTTGTTGGAAGCCATGTTGTTGATGTTCTTCTCGAGCAGGGGCACTCGGTTCGATACATTGCCCGTTCTACCTCGAATCTTCGGTGGCTCGAGGGAAAGGACGTCACGCGCGTCGATGGTTCACTCTTCGATGTGAACTCCCTGAAAGGGGCTGTTGAGGATATCGACATTGTGATCCATGTGGCCGGGCTGACTGCAGCCAAGAACGAACAGGAGTTTCTTCGTGGCAATTTTGAAGCAACGCGCAACCTGCTCGACGCTGTACGGGCATACAATCCCGGCCTCGCGCGGTTTGTGCACATCTCCTCGCTGGCTGTTGTAGGGCCTGCTGCATCAGGTGATGCGCCGGTGGACGAGAACTCTCCGCTGCGCCCGATTACGGCCTACGGAAGAACAAAAAAACTTGCAGAGGATGTCGTGCGCGAAGCGTCCGATATCCCCTCGACCATCGTGCGTCCGCCCGCTGTGTATGGTCCACGAGACGAGGCCGTTCTGACCTTCTTTCAGACCGTCAGCAAGGGACTGGCAACCTATATTGGCTTTGGTGACAAGAGTGTGAGCTTGGTACACGTGCGAGATTTGGCCCGCGGCATCGTCCTTGCCGCTATGAGCGAGCGGGCCGTTGGTCAGACCTACTTCATCTCATCGGATGAGTTCTATACATGGCCTCAAATCGCTGCGATGACCGGTGCGGTAATGGGTAAACGCCGACTTGTTTCTGTTCGACTACCTCATGCGGCCGTTCTCGGTATTGCCGGGATCGTTGGATTTGTTGGCAAGCTCTCTGGCAAGCCCCCTGTGCTGAACTATGAAAAGGGGCGAGACCTAATCCAACCCTATTGGATCTGCAGCACACAGAAGGCACGATCAGAGATCGGCTATAAACAGCAAGTATCATTGCACGAAGGTATCAGCGAAACCGTGGCCTGGTACACGAAGAATCGCTGGCTATGATCCGTCGGTTGCTGGTTAAGATCACCGCCACCTTGGTGACGATTGTGGTTATCTCGATTGGCGTCATAGCCTTTGCCATCATGTTGGCAACGAGGAGTCATCCATCGCCATATCGCGAGACGAAAGCACGCGTTCGAGACAGCGTTCGTGTGTATCGCAACTCTTTCGGCATACCTCACATCGTTGGTCGTTCTGTTCGCGATGTCGTGTTCGCCCAGGGGTACACTCATGCACAGGATCGGCTCTGGCAAATGGACTTCTGGCGACGTTCGGCTACAGGGCGCACGGCGGAGATCTTTGGTAGTGAAGGGGTGCAGTTCGATGCATTCATGCGAACTATCAACATAGCTGGAATCGCCCGCCAGCATCAGCGTCTACTGAGTAAGACAGCCAAGCAGCTGCTCGAGGCCTACTGCGATGGGGTTAACGCCTACATTGAAGAAAACCGCAACGACCTTCCGTTTGAGTTCGATGCTCTAGGGTATAAGCCGCAACCGTGGACTCCGGAGGATTGTCTCGTTGTCGGGCGCGCTATGGCCTTTGAGCTTAGCCTCGGTTTCTGGAGCGACATCACCTATGCCCAAATCCAGCATCAGCGTGGAGCGACGTTCATCGAAGATTATGTACCGAGAGATCAACGTGGTCCGTTTGTACTCGATACCATTGATTCCCCGTCACGAGCAACACCCCAAGAATCCTCAGCAGCGTCCTCGTCCACACCAGACTTGGGCAGTATCCGCACCATCCGCGACAACATTCTTCACTTCCGCGAGCGACTTGGACTTCGTGGGGCGGGCTTTGGAAGTAACTGCTGGGTGATGAAGAATGCCCAAGGGGGAACCATTGTAGCGAACGATCCCCACCTTAGCGCCTCTGCACCGGCCAAGTGGTATCAGATTCACCTGTCGGCACCCAATCTCAACGTCGTCGGACTAAGCATTCCCGGTATGCCCCTTGTACTTTCCGGGCGCAATGATCTGGTGGCATGGGGCTTTACCAACGCCATGATCGATGATGTCGATTACGTTGTCGAACGGTGTGATTCCTCTAACCCCGAGAACTACTATCTGGATGCTTCTGGACGAAAGACCAAGTTTACGTTTGTTGCCGATACGATTCACGTTGCTGGTGCACCGGATACCATCATCAGCATCCGTGCAACCAAGACCTCGCGAGTAATCTCGGATCACCATCTGATGAGAAATCCGACGGTGATTTTTGACTTTCCAAGGGTAGCATCGACGTCGTACATGTTTCCCGAAAGAATTACGAAGGATCCCATCTGCCTGACATTTCGCTGGTCTGCCACCTACCCGAGCGATGAGATCACCGCGATGTATCGGATCAATACGTCGAGGACCGTTGATCAGGTGCTACGTGCTTTGGAGACGTGGGGATCGCCAGCACTGAGTTTTACCATAGGCAGTGCAGGTGGATCCATGGCCACGATCGTTGCTGGCAGTCTGCCCGTACGCGGTACTGCCAATCCCCGCCTCCCCATTGCATCATGGCAGCAGGGGGCTGATTGGTTGGGAGTTACAAGTCTGACGACGCTAGGCCGTGTTGTCAATCCCGTTCGGGGATGGCTGGCCACAGCAAACAACAGACTCTCGCCCTCTCCTCAGTATGTTGGTTCGCTGTTTGAGCCATCTTCGCGCATAGAGCGCATTAATGAGCTTCTGCGACTGTATCGAAAGCCAACCGTGCGGGACGTGCAGATGATGCAGCAGGATGTTGTCTCGCCGTATGCCAAGAGAGTTCTTGACCGAGTGCTGCCGATACTTGCTAGGAGCACGAAGAGATTTTCGACCGAGGAACGAAAGGCGCTCTCGATGCTTCAGGGATGGGACGCCGGTCACACACCACTTGATAATGCGGCCTCGGTCTTTTCGATCTTCCTTGATCGGCTTGTCTGGGCCACGTTTGAAGATGAACTAGGTCAGCAACTCTACTTCGATTGGACGCTGGTTCCCAACATTCCCTTGCGTCGAATCTATGAGCTTCTCGACGAGCCCGACCATCGACTATGGGATGATGTGCGGACCACAACGCACTTGGAGTCCATGTCGTGGATCGTTCTGCGGGCCTTCCACACCGCAGTTCAGGATCTCAGAATGCACTTCTCCTCTGATCCACAGGCAACGTGGGATTACGGGAAGATCCATACGGTAACATTTCCCCACGTCTTTGGACGAAATGACCTCATGCGTCCAACGATGAACCTCGGACCCTTTGATATCGGCGGAAGCCAGACCACAGTCAACAACACGCAGTGGAAATTCAGCACCTTGGATCAGCACAGTGTAATGCTGCCTACAACTGTGGTGGCCAGTATGCGAGTTATCTCGAACATGAGTGATTCGGTTCAGTACACGGTTCTTCCAGGAGGGGCATCGGGTCAGCCCCTTGAGGCCCATTACTCCGATCAGATGCAGCTCTGGCTTAAGGGAGGGTACGTCAAGGTTCCGGTGAGTTCACATCCGGACGTCACCTTCCGACTCTATCACATCTTTTCCCCGCATTAGAGCCCGCGGGTTGCGTATTTTACCCAACTTTCATCCACATGTGTTGTAAAGATCACCATGTCTGTTTCCTGCTCAGTCGCCGCACGGCAAAGTGTCAAATCTGATGCCCTGATCGTGTTTGTTCCGCAGTCAGGTCGCCAATTCAATCAAGCCGAGAAAGCGCTTGTCAGTGCGATTCCCCATCTGACTCCACTCTTTGATTCAAAGGACTTCACTGGTAAGAGTCTGCAGACCGCTCTTGCCTATTGCGGTTCAGCAGCGGCTAGTCCGCGGATCATCCTTGCTGGTCTCGGTGAAACTGGTGCCATTACGATTGAGACGATCCGTCGAGCCGCTGCCGCGGCTGCAAAGCGCGCTGCCGCTGCAGGTTGTCAGCACATTGCTGTGGACCTCCAGACTGTAAACGATATTGATGCGGAATCGATGGCTCAGGCTGTTGTGGAGGGGGTTCTGCTTAGTCAGTATGCATTTGACAAGTACAAGACAATCTCTCCAAACAGTGCTAAAAGGGTCAAGAAGCTGACGCTTATCACCGACAAAGAGCACCAGAAGGCCGTTGCAAAGGGCGCTGATGCGGGTATGATCATCGTCGATGGCGTTACCCTCGCACGCGATCTGGCCAACGCACCAAACTGCGAGATCTATCCCGAAACGCTTGCAAAGAAGGCGCAGGAAGTCGGTCGCAAGGCTGGCTTTAAGACTACTGTCCTGGACAAAAAGAAGATCGAAACACTAAAGATGGGCGGTCTGCTTGGCGTCAATCAGGGCAGTGTGCGCCCGCCGGTCTTTATTGTGATGGAATACATGAAGGGTGCAAAGACCGAAAAGCCCCTTGTGCTCGTCGGTAAGGGCGTCACGTTCGATACAGGAGGCATATCGATCAAGCCAGCCCCAGGCATGAGCGATATGAAAAGTGACATGCACGGGGCTGCAACCGTCATTGGTACAATGCAGACGATCGCCCGTCTTGGTATCAAACGCAATGTGGTTGGTATTGTGCCGGCTACGGAGAATATGCCGAGCGGAACCGCACTGGTACCGGGCGATATCATCACCTTCATGAACGGCAAGACTGCCGAGATCGACAATACGGACGCTGAAGGACGCCTCATTCTTGCTGATGCTCTTTGCTATGCAGATCGCTACAAGCCGAGCTCGGTGATCGATCTCGCCACCCTCACCGGTGCCATCGTGATCGCACTTGGTAATGTTACCACCGGAATGATGGGGACGGACGGCACGATGATGAACAAGCTGCGTGAAGCAGCCGCAAAAACAAACGAATATGTTGGTGAACTCCCTCTTCACGAGGAATACGAGGAACTGATCTCCAGCGACTACGCTGACATCAAGAATTCCGGTGGACGCAGTGCGGGATCAATAACCGCAGCGCTGTTCCTCAAGCACTTCGTCAGTTATCCATGGGTACACCTGGACATCGCCGGCACGGCCATCCAGCCGAAAGCATCGCACTACACATGTAAGGGTGGTTCAGGGGTTGGAGTGCGTCTACTCACAGAAATGCTTCGCCATTCCTAACGGACGTTTGTTTGTCAGGACCTGATTCGCCAGATCTGCGCCGAGAGTTCGAGGCCGAGGCAATGCCGCATATGTCGGCACTGTATTCCTTTGCCTTACGGTTAACCCGTGACGCCGATGACGCTGCAGATCTTGTGCAGGATACCTATCTCAAGGCATTTCGATTCTTCGACAAGTTTGAGCGTGGAACTAACTGCAAGGCATGGTTGTTCCGAATTTTGAAGAATTCGTACATCAACACGTTCCGAAAGTCCTCCAAGGCTCCAGATACTGTTGAGTACGACGTCATTGAAGACTTTTATGAGACCATCCGAGACAGTTCCGTCGAGACGTCGGTTGTTGAGGAGCAGGTCTTTCATAATGCGCTCGACGATGAGGTTGCACAGGCTGTGGCGTCTCTCCCGGAGGAGTTTCGCACTGTTGTGATTCTTTGCGACATTGAAGGTTTCACTTACGAGGAAATCGCCGAGTTCATTGATTGTCCTATTGGGACGGTCCGTTCACGTCTGCACCGTGCACGCAAATTGTTGGCCGCACAGCTTGCCTCGTATGCGAAAGATCGAGGCTTCACTGTTGATGCTCCACAATGATGCAGACGAAGCGCAATCCGTTTTTTTGGGGTCGGTAGTATGAATAACGAGACGCAATCACTCGATTGGATCTCAGGCGTTCTTGACGGTAGAAGCGATGCAGACGTTGCTTCCCATAACCTTCACAACGATCGTCGTTCTCAACGCGAGGCGGCCATGATTGCGGGCATTCGCAGTACACTGCGGAAGCGCAGCGATGTGCTTCGAGGCACGGTTCCGGTAACCGTGGAGCGTTCAATTCGCATGGCGATAGCAGCTGAGGCGCAAAGGAGCACCGCCCCGTCGTTGGCAGTTAGGGTCCTTGGTGCAGTGCGGAACACTTTCTCACGCCCTGCCCTTGCCGGAGCCATGGTGGCGGCGATGGCCATTGTGATGGTGGCTTTGGTGCTTTTTGACCGCTCGTCAGCCCTGCCATCGAACCTTACGGAAGCCGCGCTGGCTGTCCATGCACAGGCAACAAGCGGCTCTGATGCTGTGGAACATCGTTCATCTGATCGAAACGATCTTCGGTCGTTTTTCTCCGATCACGGTGTCGATTTCGATGTGTTTTTCCCTACAGTTGCTGCGAAACTTATCGGCGGCAGCGTTCGTACGATCAACGGTCACCCCTACCCTGTGCTGGTATACGCCTCGCAGTCCCATACGATCTCCCTTCTTGAGGTCGATCAAAAATCGATCGACTCCAAGTCGGTGCAAATGGATCGTGTAGCGGCCGACGACGTGGCCGAGAGCAAGTGGCATTGGGCGTCGGCCGAAGACAAAACGTTGTTTGTCTGGAAAAGCAATAGTATCATGTGCTCGGTCGTCTCTGACCTGGCCGTTGATGAAGTGTCCGCTTTGTTCAGACTTGAGGCTTTGTAAACTATGAAACGCTTGCCCCTCACCCTTGCCCTAGTGTCTGTGCTGGGGTATTCTCTTTACCTCGTTAGCACGGCCGACGCATCTGTCTCCAAGCCTGCATCTACAGTGCAAGCCGGTCCCGTCTACGCCGTGAACTCGGTGACGGCAAAGGGAGGATCAAAGGCTGTGGAGTTCACGTGGCTTGATGCGAGTGGAAAGGATGTAAGCTTCAGCTCCATGACAGCAGGCAAGGTCGTTCTCTTGAACGTCTGGGCCACATGGTGTCCACCCTGTCGCCGAGAGATTCCGGACATTGTTCAGATCTCGGATGAAATGGCGGCCAAAGGGGTTGTTGTGATTGGGGTTTCCCTCGATGATAAGGGCGATGCCGTTGCCAACGTTCGCACGTTCAGCGAGAAGAATGGTGTCAAGTACATGAATGTTGTTGACGCCGCCAAGAAGATCGCCTCCGCTTATGGTGGTATTCAGGCCATTCCGACCACATTCATTATTGACCGCCAGGGCAACGTAGTGCAAAAGATCGTCGGCTCGCAATCCAAAGAGGCGTTTGTGGCATCGCTTCAAAAGGCGCTATAACGCCCCCGTACCTCCCAACTACCACACTTGAATGACCATCGACGGCTCCCGAGACACGGGGGCCGTTGTCGTTTTGATAAACGTAGATATCTCCGCTGCAAGGGCCGCGCATGCTTCGTCAGTTGATGCATGGACACTGGCAAGGGGCTGTCCGGATTCCACTGTCTGACCGGGCGGTTCGTGAATGACCACCCCTACGGCCGGGTCGATCTGGTCATCCTCGCGGGTGCGCCCGGCACCCGCTCTGCCGAGAACATCTGCCAAAGCGCGGGCGTCGATCTCGTCGACAAATCCGTGGGTTTCGGCTATGATCTGTCGTGAAGGAAGGCTGGAGTAATGACGTATGCTGGCTGCCCAATCGCCCCCTTGTCGACGGAGCATTTCGTGGAAAATCACATGCGCAGTGCCGCTGCGCCACACGTCGATAACTCTCCGGCGGGCTTCATCGTAGGCAATGTTCGCGTCTGACAGCATGATCATTCGTGCAACCAGCTCGGTGGTCACCTCGGCAAGATCCCTTTGTACCATGCCGGCAAGTGCTGCATCAGCCTCTACCACTTCGACCCAGTTGCCGACGGCCTTACCAAGCGGACGGTTCATACGGGTAAAGACGAATGTTACCGGGAGACCGATCTGCTCGCAGACGGACTTCATCGATGTTGCAAGCTCCTCAGCAGAGGCAAGGTCTGGCAGGAATGCCGCCGAGCCGACCTTCATGTCCATGACCAGCCCATCAAGCCCCTCGGCGATCTTCTTGCTCAGGATCGAGGCCGTGATCAGGCCAACATTCTCCACCGTCCCCGTTACGTCCCGTAGCGCGTACATAATCCTGTCCGCCGGCACAAGGGTTGGCGTTTGTCCGGCCATGAACAAGTGATGGTCACTCAACAGTGACTGCATGGTCCGAAGCGAAAGATCTGTTCGCACCCCCTTGACGCTCTCCAGCTTATCGAGCGTTCCACCGGTATGTCCAAGCCCCCTTCCGCTGATCATCGGAACATCCAGTCCGCAAGCAACAGCTAAGGGGGCGAGCAATAGCGACACTTTGTCGCCGACACCTCCGGTGGAATGCTTGTCGATTCGAGGACGCGACGTTGTCATCGTGGGCACTATATCACCTGAGCGGGACATTGCCAGCGTGAGTGCTGCGGTCTCGGACGCCGCCAGACCGCGCGTACATGCAGCCATGAGAAAGGCAGCAACCTGCGCCGATGTGGCCTCACCGCTGACGGTTCTCTGGACGAATGTCTCAATCTCGGTGGACGTCCAGGCATGACCATCTCTTTTTAGCCGAAGGAGTTCTTTGGTGCTCTTCATAGTTTCGCGGTATGATTGACAAGCTGGAGCGCTCGTCGCCCAAACTACGAAATGCTATCCGCGAGTTGCATCATGCCGACGCGCGTGAGCAACGGCAAGAGTTCTTGGTGGAAGGCCCACATGCCTGCTTTGATCTCATCAAGGCCGGACTGCGTCCAGAACTTCTAGTGATCGCCGATGATGCCTCTGTTGAGGCACAGGACTGCCTTGCAATGGCAATCCAGAGCGGTGTTCGGTGTTTCGCCGCATCGTCGTCAGAACTCCAGCGAATGGGGACCACGAAGACCACTCAGGGAGTGGTCGTGGTGATGTCCTATCTTCCAACGCGTGAACTTGGCAATCGCATTGTTGCTCTCGATGGCGTTGCAGATCCGGGTAATGTCGGTACCATTATTCGATCGGCGTTGTGGTTTGGATGCACGGACGTTGTTACCTCAAGCGACTGTGCCGATGTCTATAACCCCAAGGTCGTACGCGCCTCGGCCGGCGCTTTGGCGTCGATCAATTTTGTTCGTCGCGCCGATCTTTCGTCGATCTTTGCCACCCATAGAGACATCCATGCTATTGCAGCAGTCGCTGCTGATGGCACCGTCCCAAGTGAGATACGTCTGCCTGATCGCTGGTGCTTGGTCATTGGTTCGGAGGCGCATGGTGTATCACCTTCTGTGTTGAAGCAATGCAGCATTCACACCACTATTGCTCGACACGGAACAGGTGCCGAATCGCTCAATGCGGCCGTTGCTGCCTCGGTTCTACTCTATGAACTAGCCGGACGTTGATGAAACTTTATACGCCAGGACCGGTGCCCGTGCCGCAACGTGTTATGCACGTCGCGTGTCAGCCGATCATTCATCACCATAGCGAGCAGTTCCATCAGGTACTTGCTACTACTCGGTCCAACATCGGTCGGATCATTCAAACCGAGCAAACCGTCGTGCTACTATCAGGAAGTGCGATGACTGCAATCGAAAGCGTCACGGCGGCAAGTCTTCGTCCGAGTGACCGCGTTATGGTGTTGCGTCATGGTCGGTTCGGTGATCGACTCGCCGACTGCTGCGCCGTTTACGGAGCTGATGTCGTTTCATGTGCAGTGCCATGGGGCAATTCGATCGCACCCGAACAGTTCCGCTCGACGCTGCAGAACGAACTCACGAAAGGTCCACTACGGGCAGTATGGCTCGTTCACAGTGAAACGTCAACCGGTGTCTCGATTGACCTCGAGCAGATATCGTCGATCCTTCGGGAGTTATCGCCCGAAACGCTGCTACTTGTTGACGGAGTGACATCGGTGGCGATCCAAGAGTTGTGCATCGATAGTTGGGGCGTCGATGCAGTTGTCTGCGGAGTTCAGAAGGGTCTGATGTGCCCTCCTGGGATTGGCATCATCGCCC
>VEQR01000052.1 GCA_018883125.1 Candidatus Kapaibacterium sp. | reverse complement strand
CGCCCCTACGGGTCTGCAATCACGGTCGAGACTTCGTCTCGCCCCTACGGGTCTGCAATCACGGTCGAGACTTCGTCTCGCCCCTACGGGTCTGCAATCACGGTCGAGACTTCGTCTCGCCCCTACGGGTCTGCAATCACGGTCGAGACTTCGTCTCGCCCCTACGACTCATTGTAATTCCGTAACTCCGTAATTACTCTTCGTCCTCTTCTTCTTCCAGCATCGCCACCACATCGGACCAAAACGCCCCTTCGGTGAGGGCGCGTGGGTCGATGCGATCCACGGCGCGTTCGAAGCGTTCGATAGCTTCGTCGACTTCGTTGGCATCATCTTCTTCGAGAAGGCGCCAAGCTTCGAGGCACTGCAGGAGGTGGCCAACGGAGGAGTTGACGAATTGCTGGGCGTAGTAGCCCCATTCTGCATCGAGAAGGATCACGGCGCAGTCGGCGCGTTCATCAAGGCAGAGGACATCACCGTCATCCGTTTCGCCGATCTTCCAGAACGTTGAGAAGAACTCCTTGCTGGAGGCATCATCGACGTCGTCCTCGGCAAGTTCGATCATGTCCGAAAGGCGGGTAGGGGGCAGGGAGAACGTGAGTTCAGGATCGGCCGTTGCCGGCAGTCCGGCCTTCGTCAGCACGTCAAGTGTGGAGCGCGGCGCAATGATGTCGCGCACTGTATCGGCTTCGCAGGCAAGGAGTAAGCTGCCTCCCCAAGAGCGCGCCAGAACCTGTGCGGCGGGGAGATCAGGAATCTCGACGTCTGACGCAATGGCCCGCAGGAAAAGGGCCGAAGACAACGTCATGTGCGCAAGGTAGACGGTGTCTATGAGGTCAGAGTTCGATTCGTCGGACTCAAGGGCTTCAGCCGCTTCATCCCGGATGTTGGCGAGTTCGTCGATCTGCTCATCAGTGAGCTGTGCGAGTTCCTCCGGATTGTCAAGGATGTCGGGAAGGCCTAGAGCTGTAAGACGTTGATTCATGTGGGGTGTTCGTGTTCGTTGCGAAGGAATGGATTGGTTGATTTCTACTGGGCGCAAATCTACTGCGTCAGGGCGTGCCAACGACTAGGATGACCACACCAATGACACTGATGATGGCACCAATGATGCTTCGCATGGGTATCCTCTGCCCGTAGCCCACTCGCATGATCAGCATCACCACAAAGGGTACAAGGGAAAAGATCGTCTGCGCCACGGCTACTTCGAGATTCTTTGCGGCAACAAGGGAAAGCGTGACGCCAATGATCGGACCAAAGAGTGTGCCGAGAAACATTGCCGTGCGAGCTTCTTTGTCAGAAAATGCTTGGCGAATGGGGCGATGTGGAGCCCGACGAACAACATCGAGCAGGTATGTGGCCGAAAAGCCCACGATCATGCGAAGAAACGTTGCATGGAAAGGGGCGATCGATGCCCCTTGGCCCTGCATGCCCTTTTTTGCAAGGACAAGGCCCGCCCCCTGACAAACAGCACCCCCGATGGCAAGAAGGATGCCGATTGAGTATGACCCGAAACCCTCGCTGTGGACCTGCTCGCGCTCGTCTGGGTTGTTCATGGCATACATCACCCCGGCAATCGACAGCGCGATACCGAGGATGTCGGAAAGGGAGAGTGCCTCTCGGAGCAATACCAGGCCAACGACTGCCGATGCTGCCGGAGCGGTCGTGCCGATCACACTCTGACGTCGGGCGCCAAGAATGCGAAGCGATGTGAAACCGAATAGGTCGCCAATGGCCAGTCCGACAAGCCCGCTAAGTCCCAACCAGAGCCAAGCAGAAGCCGGAGTCTGCGCAGCAAGGTCCCAGGGCCAGTATCCACTCATGATGCAGGCGATCGTGAGCGTTACAATCACCGCCAAACCGAGTCGCGCACGGTTGAGCAGTCCCGGATCCATCAAGCGCGAGGCCTTCAGGAATGATAGGGTGCCGAAACTCCACGACACAAGCGTGGTTGATGCAGCGAGTAGGCCAATGAGCATGGGTGCGAAGCTACGCGTGTTCCCGAAGAAAACTACCAATGAACGGGGCGTGGCAGCAGACGAGCTATCTTTCCAAGCAGTTGCGATCGAGACTCTGTCAGATGCCTATCAATGACGGTGAGGTTTACTATGCGGATGGTCATGACACGTGCTGGATGTTCACCTACATTTTCATCCTTGTGGAGCCTCTGCTCCGCACTGATTATCCTTTGCCTCAGCTTTACGGGACTCAGTGCGCAGCTTGCTTGGAAGGAGTTTGCCAGACTCATAAATGGCAGACACCATCACGCTGTGCGCTACCTGCAGGGTGATCGACTTCTGGTGATCGGCGGATACATCGGTTCACGGTCAATTCTTGGTGGAACGCCGACGAATTCTACCGAGATCATCGACCTGGCAACGGGGCAGGTTAGCCCTGGCCCGTCGATGACCTACACGCATTCAGAGTTCCCAACCATCGTGTTGGCCGATGGCGATATTCTCGTGATCGGAGGGTACTCAATCGACGGCGGCAATACCGTCATTGAACGACTCGACATCACGACCATGCGGTGGATAACCTTTGGATCACTCAACAGGGATCGACGCCAACATGTTGCGGATTATCTCTCGCCGGATGAGGTTCTGATCTTTGGCGGATACGGAGAGTCCAGTGCCGAGATCTTGGATCTGAAGACCAGTCGGTGCCGTCTCGTGCGCACGTTGCCATCGGCAGCCAATAGCGCGGTATCGATCAATCCTGATGGCCGAGGACCCTCATTTTTTGGATTTCGTACAGGTGGTGCCAACTCTCCCCGAAGCAGGGAGTCTATTCGCTACATGCGTTCAACGGACACGTGGGAAAGTGATCTCGTCTTTGACGAAAGCCCGGTCGCACCGGGCGTCGCGGTGGTCAATGACGGTTCCGTACTTGTTGCGGGCGGTGCGCTGAAGGAAACGCCCTTCGTTGGCTCAACGGCCTCCTGGATCGTAAGCCCGCTGGGAGTGGTCAGAAAGGGGCCATCGCTGACGGTTGGACGTCAACACCTTAGTGCCGGAACATGGCGTCGGGATCGGGTCCTTGTTGCGGGTGGATTGGCCGATGATGCTGTGATCACCAATGCCGTTGAGTGGCTCGACCTGCAGTCAATGAAGTCTGTCAGGGGACCGAATCTTATCAACGCGCGGTGCTACGCGCCGATGATCATGGCCCCCAATGCCGACGGCAGATTGCGAGCATTCGTTGTATCGGGTCTAGGTCCGGAAGAGAATACTCCACTGGTGGAGGTGCTCGAAGATTCTGTCTGCTTTCCTGCGGTAACAGATCAGCAGCTCTCGGACATGCGCCTTGTCGGAAGCGCCAAGTATCGGGAAGGGGCGATCGGGCTGACGTCGACCGCACAATATGAGAGCGGAGGTGCATTTCTGCGAAATCGCGTTGCCGTTCGAAACGGATTCGATTTGACCTTCTCGTTTCGACTTTCTGATGGGAACGATAACGGAATGGTCGACGAGGGCGACCCCGGGGCTGATGGAGTTGCGGTTGTCTTTCTCCCGGAAACACCCACAGCCGTTGGGCAACCCGGTGATGGAATAGGATATCATGAAATACCCCATGGCATAGCTGTTGAGTACGATTCATATCTCAACCCTGCCTATTCCGACCCCAACACCAGTCATGTGGCCGTGCAGGTTGGCGATGGACGACTACTGCGCGCATGGCACATGCCGCCTTACGGGCGAGGCGTTGCTGCGATTGGAGTACCGCGATTCAAGGCCGACGGAAGCGTGTACCACGGTCGGATATCATACTCTGCCGGCAAATTATTGGTGTACGTTTCAACGACTGGCCAGTTCGATGAGCCAGTGCTCGAAGTTGATTCGTTCGACATTCAGAAAATCCTGAACCTTGATTCACGGGGCTCCTGCTATGTCGGATTCACCTCCTCCACCGGACGATCGAGCGAGGTCCATGAACTGCTCTCCGTGGAACTCACGGACTGCCAACCAGTCACATCAGTGCTCGACGCTCAGAAGGGGCTCTATAGGCCTGTCCGCCTGACTGTTGTACCTAATCCGGTTACGGTTGCCGCACAGGTGCATTTCTCATTGCCACTGCAATCTGAATCACTCCTCGAGCTCGTAGATGTGCATGGGCGTGTGATTCAGCAGTTTACGATTCCAGCTGGCGCAACTTCACAATCCCTCGATGCAATAAGTACAATCGCCTCGGGAATGTACACCGTGCGACTTGCCACTCAGGATGGAGTAATCTCTTCGCCCCTTACCATTCTGAGGTGATGAGGGCACGCTTTCATCCGTCATTCAGTACTTCGGTCATTCAGTACTTCGGTCATTCAGTACTTCGGTCATTCAGTACTTCGGTCATTCAGTACTTCGGTCATTCAGTACTTCCGTCATTCAGTAACTCCGTAACTCCGTAACTCAGTAACTCCGTAACTCCGTAACTGAAAAGAGGCGCCCGCGGGCGCCTCTTTTCTTACCTGTTCTTCTTCTTGTGGCGGTTCTTACGAAGCCGCTTCTTGCGTTTGTGCGTGGCCATTTTATGGCGCTTCCGCTTCTTTCCGCATGGCATGGTGACCTCTAATTGTCGTGGATAAAATCAGGTTTTGTTTTCGATTCTCAAGTGTTCTTCGACAATTCTTTCAGGGCCATTGCTGCGCGCTGACCGATCTCCGATGAGGGATCTGCCTGCTGGCAGCGAGTGAACCACTGTACGGCCAATTCCATATTCCGGAGCTGAGTGTACATGACAGCGATGTTGAACAACGCTGACTGGTTCTTCGGGTCTTTCTGGATTACCGCCTCGAGTTCGGCGATTGCATCGTCCTGCTTGCCCGTTTGAAAAAGGCTGTAGGCATAATCAACACGAACAGCAGTAGCTGAGGGGTCGATTGAATCCAGAAAGCGTCGGTAGTACCGTGACGCCTGTTCGAATTTTCCAAGATCGTAGCTAATGTTTGCCGCCGACACCACAAGCATGCTGTCGAGCGGACGTGCAACGAGCGAATCCTCGATCGTTGCCAATAGCGATGTCAACTTCCGTTCACGGGCAACGGATTCTTCGTCCGCGTGTCTCTGCGAAGCTCTCTGCAGGGCCTTTTCTTTGCCTGCATCGATGTTCGCCGAGATCGTCATTCGTGAAAGTGTCCACGAACCCATCCCCACAACTCCCACGATCGTTACAGCTATCGCGGTTGCCGTTGTCGTCTTCATACTGTCAATCTGTTTGGGAAGCGTCCGATGACTGATTGCCGGAGCGGAGCTTACCGTGCACCTTTTCCTGGAACTCAGAGCTGACCTTGAACGAGGGGATAAACCTCTCCTCAAGGGGCACGGGGTCCCCGGTCCGCGGATTACGCGCCATGCGCGGCTTGCGACTCTTGACGCTGAATACACCAAATCCCCTCAGCTCAATGCGCTTGCCATCGGCCAGCGCATCGATGATGCTCAGGAGAAAACCATCCACCACTGCCTTGGTCTCGAGCTTCGTCAGCCCGGTCTCTCCGGCAATTTTGTCGACGATATCTGCTTTGGTAACGTTCAACGTTGCCTCGTTTGGGACACATCACAATACAGCACGCGGGTATGCGTGTGAGGAAACGGTGGTGCCGCACCCCCTGCATTCGCGGAGGGCAAACATACGAAAGGCCCTTATTCTACACAACCTTAGCCCCACGCTATGGGTACAGTCACTATTTTTGCCGATCGACACGCCATGGAGGGAGAGTGAACTGGTCTGACGAGCACGTCTCATCGGACATACAAGAGGTGCAGGCCGCGTTGCGGGGCTCGGGACGGCTACCGAGGCACGTTGCTGCGATCATGGATGGCAATGGCAGGTGGGCCCAGATGCGGTCTATGCCGCGCATTGAGGGACACCGAGCTGGCATGGAGAGCGTCCGATCTGTTGTTCGGGCCTGTTCCCAGCTGGGTATCGGCTACCTTACGCTGTACGCATTCTCGATCGAGAATTGGAAGCGTCCGGCCCCCGAAGTGCGTTTTCTGATGTCTCTCCTGGAGATGTACCTGCGCAAGGAACTCGACGAACTTCATGAGAACAACGTGCGGATCCGCACGATCGGGAAGACAAACGCACTGCCCAAGAACGTCTCGCGCGTCCTGCAGAGGGCGATCGAGAAGACGGCAGAAAATGATGGCCTCACACTCACGCTAGCACTCAGTTACGGCTCCCGTTGGGATATTCAGCGAGCAATGCAGGTGATAGCCCTTGACGTGCGGCGAGGCAAGCTTTCGCCAGAAGACCTTACGGAAGAGACAGTCTCAGCGTACCTTCAGACGTCCTACATGCCAGACCCAGACCTGATCATCAGAACCAGCGGAGAGCTGCGACTGAGCAACTTCCTGCTCTGGGAGGCGGCGTATGCCGAATTGTACGTGACCGAGAAACTCTGGCCTGATTTCCACGCTAACGAGCTGTATCATGCGCTAACGGAGTTCACGCAGCGCGAGCGGCGATTCGGAAAGACATCGGCTCAACTCTCCGATACAGAGACACCAAAACCATCGACGCTGGAGCGGCTCCGAAATGCACTCAAATAGCCACCTGAAGAAGGGGGCAGATTGGTGCAACGTTGCCGTTGTTCTGGTTTGCTTTGCCGCTCTGATTCTCTGCTCGCCCCGTGCCACGGGTCAGGTAAGTGCACAGCAACGATTCCCAATTATCGCCGGCATCACGGTCGAGGGACTGTCCACGGGTGCGGATATGCAGACGGTGATCGCCTATTCCGGGCTGCGTATCGGACAGGAGGCCCGCCCGGACGATCTGATGACGGCGGTCCGTAACCTGTGGAATAGGCGGACCTTCAAGGACGTCAAAATCGAGCGCGAGCGCGAGACGGCACTCGGAGTGTTTCTCGTGATCCGTGTCGAGCAAATGCCGCGCCTGAGAAGCGTGACGATCACCGGGAACGATGAAGTTTCAATCGAAGAGATCAATAAAGCCATTGATCGTCGCAACGGTGATATTATCTCACCGTACGACGAGTACCTTGCCCGCGAGGCAGTGCGCGCCCTCTACGTGAAGGAGGGTTTGCTCTTTGCCAAGATCGAAACCAAGCTGACCTCTGCCGATTCTCTGAACTACTACGACCTTGAACTCATCGTCAACGAGGGCGTAGAATATCATGTTCGCTCGATTCAGATCGAGGGGAACAGCCGCTACACGGATGAACAGATCGCCTCTGCGTTCAGCGACACAAAGACTACATCGTGGTATCAGTTTTGGGCCTCATCGAAGTTTGATCATACCAAGTTTGAGGAAGACAAGAAGAAGCTCGCAACGTGGTTTCGTGAACGGGGCTTGCTCGACGCAGAGATTGTTTCAGATACGGTAGTCTACGATGAGGCAACCGAGTCTGTGGAGGTTCGGCTGACCATCAATGAGGGGATGCCGGTTGCCATACGGTCCGTGAAGTTCACTGGCAATACGATCTATCCGGAAAGCATCATGCTGGCTCGGCTCGGAATAGAGCCCGGCGAGCCGTACAATGAAACCAAATTCTACAAGAATTTACAGGTCAACGAAGACCAGTCGGATGTCACGTCGCTTTACGCCGACAACGGATATCTGGCCTGCCGCATGGAGCCGGAGTTTGTTCGTTCATACCCTGACAGCGTAGATATCATTATCCGCGTGGTTGAGGGAGACCAGTACACGATTCGGCGCGTTGAAATATCAGGCAATACGAAAACACGCGACCGCGTGATCCGACGTGAACTCTATCTGCGTCCAGGCGACTACTTCAATCGCTCGGCTCTTATCCGAAGTGTTCGCGGATTGGGTATGCTGAACTTTTTCAATCCGGAAGCCCTCAAACCGAATATTCAGCCGGTTGACAAGACAAAGGTGGACGTGGTCCTGAAGGTCGAAGAACGCTCAACAGATACGTTCAATGCATCGGTCGGTTTTGCCGGCGCATTCGGACTGACGGGTTCAATCGGTATCACGTTGAACAACTTTGACATCAGTGAGCCGTTCTCGGCTGGTGCCGGACAGATTCTCAGTTTCCAGTGGGAGTTCGGTCAGGCATCGCGTCTTCGCACCTTTCAGCTCTCCTTCACCGAGCCGTGGCTATTTGGTCAGCCAACATCGGTGGGCTTCAACATCTACGACACACAACAGAACTTCAACTTCGTCATGCGCCGCACCGGCGGTGGGGTGAATCTTGGACGACGGTTCCGCTGGCCGGATGATTACTTCCGGGGCGATTGGAGTGTTTCGTTTGAGCGTATCATCTCGAATACAAGTACGTTCTTTTCCCGCGCAGGAACGCAGACGGCACTGACTGTTTCGCAGACCCTTTCGCGGATGAGCTTCGACAATATGATCTTCCCGACGGCGGGGTCGCGATTCTCCCTTTCCACGCGAGCCACTGCGGGAGCTCTCGGAATCGGTTCAACGGACTTTGGAAAGGTGGGGTTCAACTTCGACATGGTGAATCCTCTCCTGACCATTGGCGGTAACACGCGGCTGGTGCTGTTTCTCGGATCGGAGTTGGGGTACGTCAGCGGCTTTCGCGCCGACACCACGATCCCTCCGGGCGAACTCTTTTACATGGGGGGGAACGGTCTTGGAGGATTTGCCGTGACGCCCCTTCGCGGTTACCGCGACAATTCATTCGCTCCCGTTGCCGCAGACGGTCGGCGCCTTCCGCCTGGCGGCCGTATGCAAACAAGATTTGTGACGGAGCTTCGGTTTGCTCTGACGCTGAATCCCTTCCCGATCTATTTGCTTAGTTTTGCCGAGGCTGGAAACGTATGGTCAAGCCTTCGCACTGCCGATCCTTTTGGACTAAAGCGTTCGGCAGGCTTCGGATTGCGTATGCTTCTGCAACCGATCGGGTTGCTTGGATTTGACGTCGGTTACGGTTTTGACGACGATCCAAACACACCCGGAACGCGGTCGGGATGGCAATTCCACTTCCAGTTTGGTCGGTAATTCTTCTTCACCTTCACACTTACGGAACTTGTCCAAATGTTCGTACGTCTCGGAATCATCCTCGCACTTGTGGTCGCTGCAGCGCCCCTTTCAGCCCAGAACTTTAAGATCGGTGTTGTCAGTGCCGACGTGATCCTCAAGGAACTTCCAGATGCCATCAAGGCCGGTAAAACAATCGAAGAAGCTGGATTGAAGATCCGCGATACCCTGCAGATGATGCAGAAGGAATTCGAGACCCGCATTGAAAGCTACCGCAAGCAGGAAGCCATGATGACGGCAGACGCAAAGCGCAAAGAAGAAGAGTCGCTCGGTGCCCTGCGTCAGCGATTCCTGCAGTACCAGGAAGAGAAGCTGGGTCAGACCGGCGAGATCGCTCGCATGCGGGAAGAACTTTTGCAACCTATTCGCGCAAAGGTGAGCGAAGCAATCAATACGGTTGCCAAGGAAGAGAAGATCAACCTCGTGCTCGACAAGGTTGGCGGCATTGTGCTCTACAGCGAAGACAAGGCTGACATCACCTACAAGGTGCTCGACCGCATGAAGCGCGGCAACTGATTTTTTTGCCGGCACTCGCAACCACCACTACCATTGCCCATGAACCGTTGATCCTGTTCGTAAATCGGAGATACCTGCCTTATGACGAAGTGGATCATCTCGTGCATGACGTTGCTGATGCTGGTAGTCAGCACGAGCGTTGCGCAGAAAATTGGTTACGTTTCCACGGATTTCATCCGGTCACAGTTTCAGATGGCTCGGCATGCCGAAGGTAGGCTCACGACGTCTGTGGACGAATGGAAGTCTGACTTGTCGCAGAAGCAGCGAGACATCGACGAGCTTGAAGTTGAAATCAAGAAGAACCGTTTGATCTGGAGCGATCAGGAACGGCAGGTCAAAGAAAAAGAGATAGAGGAAAAGCGTCGAGAACGAGATCAGTTTGCTCGCGACAAGTTCGAACCGGGCGGCGAGTACGACAAGCTAGCCGAACAAACCATGCAGGCAGTATGGGCAAAGATCTACGCGGCCATCCAGAAGGTCTCCGCTACGGATGGCTACGACATTGTGTGGGATAAGAGTGTACAGCCACTCGTCTATGTGAACGCCAAGTATGATATCACCTCGAAAGTGATGAAGGAGCTTGGTATAGACGCGGCCGACCTTGAGGCAAAGCAGAAGGAAGCCATCGAAGGAGATCCGCGCAATAAGCGCATAGAGGAGCCGCGCAAACGGAAGTCGCGTCGGACACCTGCGGCAGAGTCGACGACTAACCCAGCGTCAAACCCAGCACCGAACCCAACGCCGAGCCCTACGGCCACACCGTCGAACCCTTCCGTTCCTCCGGCACTTCCCTTGACGCCAGACGGAGTAATTCCACCGGGACAGAATCCGGTCTCCAATCCCGGACAGGGGGCACCGACGCCTGCCGACACAACGAAGAAGCCGGGTGGCGGCAGATGACATCGCCGTTCCCATGCACGGCTGCCGATCTCGCGAAGCTCCTTGGACGCACTGTTGCGGGAGATGCCAATGCGGTTATCACGGGTGTGAATTCTATCGAATTGGCGCAGGACGGCGACGTCACGTTCCTCGGTTCTGATACGTTTGCCCAGCATCTTCCAACGACCGGCGCAACGTGCGTGATCGTGCGCGAGAAGGACGCTCAATCTGTCCGCAGCGCTGCGTGGATCGTGAGCCCCAATCCCTATGCTGACATCGTGACGATTCTACGAGCGGTAAGCCCCCTCTATGAACATGAACCGGGACATCGGGACCCACGTGCCGTGATTGATGATTCTGCTTTTGTTGCGGAAACTGCTTCGATCGGACCCGGATGTGTGATTACGGCCGGATGTGAGATCGGCGAAAACACGCAGCTGCTGGCAAACGTTGTTCTCTATCCTCGCACACGCATCGGAAGAGACTGCACCGTGAATGCCAACACGACATGTTATCAGGACACACTGATCGGCGATCGCTGTATCATCCATGCAGGTGCTGTAATCGGATCGGACGGATTCGGCTATGTTGAGCAGGATGATAAACATTTTGAGAAGATACCACACGTCGGCTCTGTGTGCATCGGTAACGATGTGGAGATCGGTGCGAACGTCACGATCGACCGGGCGGCAATGGGGCAGACCGTTATCGAAGACGGTGTGAAGATCGACAACCTTGTGCAGCTTGCGCATGGTGTAAGAGTCGGGGAGAACTCGGCAATTGCCGCGCAGGTTGCCATTGCAGGAGGCACTGTTGTTGGCCGACGTAATCGGATAGCCGGACAGGCCGGAATTGTTGGTCACGTGGTAACCACTGATGATGTTGTGGTTTATGCACAGTCCGGCGTAGCCAAGTCCATCACTGCGCCGGGGGCCTATTTCGGATCACCTGCCAAGGAACACGCACAGGCGCTGAGAATGGAAATGGCACTGCGTCAGCTTCCGGAACTGCTACACCAGATCCGAACCATGGCAGCTGAACTCGAAGCATTGAAGAAGGAACATCAGCAATGAGCATCAAGCAACGGACGATCACCGAATCAGTTTCAATGTCAGGTGTCGGACTTCACACCGGAAGTCTGACGACGATGACCTTTCATCCGGCAGCGGAAAACACCGGATATCGGTTTCGTCGCATCGACATGCCGGGCAGTCCGGAGATTCCGGCAATTGTTGACAACGTCGTAGAGATCGCACGCGGCACAACGATCGCAGTCGGTGACGCCCGAGTCCACACGGTGGAGCATGTGCTGGCGGCTCTTGTCGGAATGGGTGTAGACAACTGCATCATTGATTTGACGAATAACGAGCCCCCTGTAGGAGACGGATCTTCGATGCCCTACGTGGAGATGATCAAGCGTGTGGGTGTCGTGGAACAGCAGGCCACACGCCACGAGATCGTGGTGGATCAGCCAATCCGATTCGTTGATGAGGCGCGCGGTACGGAGATCGCTGCACTGCCGAACGACTCGTACAGGGTAACCGTGATGGTTGACTATAAGAATCCTGCGTTGGGTAGTCAGCACACAGGTCTCTTTGACCTTGACGCTGAGTTTGAGACAGAATTTGCTCCGGCACGCACGTTCTGCTTCCTGCACGAAGTGGAAGCGCTCTACAAGCAGGGATTGATCCAAGGGGGCAACCTCGACAATGCGATCGTTATCGTCGACAAGGAAATGTCGGACGACGAACTCCGTGCGACATTATCATCCATGGGTGTGACGGGTAACGCCGTGCTTGGCACCAATGGTATTCTGAATAATAATCAGCTGCGATTTCCGAACGAGCCCGCAAGGCATAAGCTGCTGGACATGGTTGGTGACCTTGCACTCATCGGAGCACGTCTTCGTGCTCAGGTCCTTGCCGCGCGGCCGGGGCATGCAAGCAACATTGAGTTTGCTCGCAAGGTGCGTCGCATGTACGAGAACAACCAAAACGTCAAGCGCTACTCTCCGTCAACCATGGAGACAGTGTTCGACATCAAGAAGATCCTTTCGATGCTTCCGCATCGGTATCCGTTTCTGATGGTCGATAAGATCATTGAGTATTCACCGGATCGCAATCGAATCGTTGGTGTAAAGAATATCACGTTCAATGAGCCCGAGTTCATGGGGCACTTCCCCAATCGTCCAATATTTCCGGGCGTTCTCATCATGGAAGCCATGGCCCAGACTGGGTGCATGCTCCTGATTTCGAAGGGAATCGACCCCGAGAAGAAGTTGGTTGTTTTCACCGGCATGAATAACGTGAAGTTCCGCCGTGAGGTCGTTCCCGGTGATCAGCTGGTGATGGACCTCGAAATGACCCGATTCCGCTTCAATATCTGTCAGCTCGTAGGCAAGGCCTACGTCAACGGACAACTTGCAGCAGAAGCAGAGCTCCAGGCGGCTGTTGTCGATCGCGAGGTGGCCATATGAGTACGTTAATCCACCCGTCGGCGATCGTATCGCCGCATGCGCGACTAGCCGACAACGTGTCGGTAGGTGCGTTCTGCGTTGTAGAAGACGACGTCGAGATCGGTGAGGGCTCTGTTCTGATGAGTCACGTTGTTGTGGGCAATGGGGCTCGCATTGGTCGTGATGTTCGCATTCATCCGAACGCCGTCATCAGCACGGCGCCGCAAGATTTGAAATATGCTAATGAGCCAACAGTTGCCGTGATCGGTGACCGCACGGTGATCCGTGAAAGCGTAACGGTCAATCGTGGGACTGTTCACAGCGGTCAGGCCTCGGTTGGTAGCGACTGCCTGCTGATGGCGTATGTCCACGTGGCACATGACTGCGTTGTGGGCAACAACGTTATCATGGCCAATGGTGTTCAGCTCGGCGGACATGTAGAGGTTGGCGATTGGGCCATCATTGGGGGCCTTACAGGCGTCCACCAGTTCTGCCGCATCGGTGCCCACAGCATGGTTGGTGCCTGCTCGCGTGTGGTCAAGGATGTGCCGCCGTTCACACTGAGCGGGAAGGAGCCCCTTTCCGTGGAAGGTATCAACGCCGTTGGTCTGCGTCGCCGTGGATTCAGCAAGGAGACAATCAGTGCGATCGACGAGTTCTATACCATTCTTCTGCGAAGCGGCTATAACACGTCTGACGGCATTCGTGCGTACGAGTCCGCTTTTCCGATGATCGATCCCGAGGTTGCGCGATGCATCACCTTCATTCGGGAATCCAAGCGCGGCATTTACCGCTGAGCCCCGTCAGAATCATCGTTGCCCGTGTTCTGGTGCTGTGCCTGATCACTGCGCCTCTTTATGCTGGCACGGATCCGTTTCCGCAGCCAATCGCAAATCCTTTCGAAGGGCGCATCCAGGTCTTTGCCAGTCCTGATGCACGTGCCATGCGCTTTGATATCGGCGCGTCTCCGGCAATGGCCTCTCGTGACTCGACCCTTCGCATTAGGGCAGACTTCTTCACACTTTCGCGTATGCGTTCGGCAGAAGCGATGAAGTTCCCGGTGGAGACCGTTGACTATTGGTTTGGCCTGTCCGCTTCGTGGGCATCAACGGACGTCCCTCTTGCGCTCCGACTTCGCCTGGCCCACGTGTCGGCACATTTCGTCGACGGTACACGATGGCCGTTTACTTCCGATTCAACGGTGCCAGTGTATAGCAGAGAGTTTGCCGAACTCCTTGTCTCGAGCAACCATGGTCCCGTGAGGGTGTATGGTGGTGGAACCATTATCTGGTCGAATCACAATCCGGACTTCTCGCGCATGATCCCACAGGTTGGCGTCGAGTTGACGCATACACTTTCCTCCTCAACAACGCTTGTTGCTGCATACGATGGTAAACTCGTCGGATATCGATCGGTGATGCTCCCACAGCACTCAGCGCAGGTTGGCCTCGTGTACCGTCACCACACCAACATTGAAGGGGGGCTGATGATCTATCGCTATGATGGTCGGAGCATCCATGGGATGTTTCCTACGCAGCAGGATCACTACTGGGCTGTGGGAGTTCGACTCGGAATGCCGTGATTGGGGCGTTGCCTCGCTATTTTCGCCCCCTGACTTCTGATCACCATCGCTGAAAGACCTATCCCATGGGAATTGCCTGTGGCATTGTCGGCCTGCCCAATGTCGGAAAATCCACTCTCTTTAATGCGCTAACGTCAAACGAGGCCGAAGCGGCGAACTATCCCTTCTGCACAATCGACCCGAATGTTGGCATCGTGAACGTTCCAGATCCGCGGTTGAAGGCGCTTTCTCTGCGCTACGACACCGAGAGGGAAGTGCCGACGACGGTGGAGTTCGTTGACATTGCGGGTCTTGTGAAGGGGGCTTCCAAGGGCGAGGGCCTGGGCAACCAGTTCCTGGCCAATATCCGTCAATGCGATGCCGTGGCACATGTGGTTCGGTGCTTTGAAGACGACAATGTGGTGCACGTGCATGGTGGAGTTGATCCACTGCATGACATCGACATCATCGAAACAGAGCTGATCCTCAAGGATGTAGAGTCGGTTGACAAGCGCATGGAAACGGTGAATAAGAAGGTGCGCGCCAACGACAAGGAAGCCAAAGAAGAGTATGAATTCCTTGGCGTTCTTCGTGAACACCTCGACGGTGGCAAGCCTGCCCGTAGCTTTGTAGCGGACGATAAGCAGAAGGGTTTCCTTCGTCCGATGCAGCTGCTTACGGACAAGCCGGTCATGTACGTTGCAAATACGGACGAGCCTGGTGTGAAAAACGGTAATCGCTATCTCGACGCTGTTCGCCAGCGCGCCGATTCCGAAGGTGCCATTGTGGTGCCGATCTGCGCAAAGATCGAATCGGAAATCGCATTGCTCGAAGATGATGACCGCGCACTGTTTCTGGCTGATCTCGGCATGGCCGAGCCAGGGCTTGATCGAGTGATCCGTGAAGCATATCGCCTTTTGGGACTGATAACGTTCCTTACGGCAGGCAAGAAGGAGTGCCGTGCATGGACGGTACGTCAGGGCAGCACCGCACCACAGGCCGCTGGCGTAATCCATACCGATTTCGAGCGTGGATTCATCCGCGCAGAGGTGATGTCGTATGCTGACCTTGAGCGTCTCGGCAGCGAGCAGGCAGTGAAGGACAGTGGTCTCTACCGCATTGAAGGTAAAGAGTACATCGTCAAAGATGGCGATGTCATGTACTTCCGCTTTAACGTCTGAAAGGGGCCCCATGGCACTGTTAGGTCATGTTGCGCGACTGACGCTTCACACAGCAGCGTCCGAGTCAACAATCGGTTCGCTCGAGGCAGTGGGCTTTTCTTCGAGCTCAAGCCATGATGGCCGCACCCCGTGTACAGATGGACAGATCCTGGTGAGTATAGACGGTAACGGCACTGCCCCTGCATCGCTGACGTACTATGCTCCATCACTGCAAAGCGTGGGCGATCGTCTTGCCGCAGCCGGTGTAGTCTTCGAGGGAACGAAGATGACGGAGCTCTCTGTCAAGGGGCCGGGAGCACTGACACTCAAGATCATCTCCGCCTCTGCGTCGGACATGGAGGAGCGGAGCGGTGAAGACAATCACGTGCTGGGATATCTCGATGCGCTTGTCGTGCCTGTTGATGATGCAAGCGCCGCGGCAGAGTGGGCGCAGAAGTGTGGTTTCTTCATAATTGAAGCAAGCACCATCGGTACTCCCATGGTGGACGTTACCGACGGCCTCATCAAGATCTCGTTTCGCGAGCAGGCAGTGCGAGCCCCATATCTTCATTACACGGCTGACATTGATGCCGACTGGTGCGCCGTGGTTCGGGATGCTCTCGGCGATGCGTGCCGCATCATGGGCGATACGCCATCGGCTCCCGAACTTGTGCAGCTAACGATCGCTGATGCACTGGTGATCATGGTAACGCCGGATGAATTCTAACTTTCGGGAGTACACGGCATGATGCCGTCATTGGTTCTCTTCGACCTCGATGGAACGCTCGTCGACTCACGTCCGGGCATTGTTCATTCTCTGCGGATGGCTCTTCAGGGGGCTGGCGTAGCGCTAGACGAGGATCACGACTTTACGTGGTGCATCGGAGCGTCACTCTGGAAGATCTTCGAACACTACCTTGAGACAACAGATCGACACCGCCTCGAGGCGGCCGTTGCTGCGTACCGCCATATCTATCGTGACGGGCCGATGTTCGAATACGACATCTATGATGGTGTTCTGACAACGCTTGCCGATCTGAAGAAGTCCGGCATGCGTATCGCCATTGCGACGGCAAAGGTGCACGAATACGCCCGTGAGATCATCGCCGTCTCCGACCTGGCGCAGTATGTTGATCATGTTTATGGCAGCGAACTTGATGGGCGGAATGTGGAAAAGCGCGATCTGATCCGCATGATCCTGCACGAAGAAAAGATCGAATCGGGATCCGTTGTCATGATCGGGGATCGGCACCATGATGTCGATGGTGCACTGGCTAATGGAGTTGCTGCGATCGGCGTCACCTACGGCTACGGTTCAGCTGAAGAGATCGCGCATGCGCATGCATGTGTGAATCACGCGGGCCTGCTTGTGTCCACCATCGCCGCGTTGAATCTCGAGCCGCGATAGGGGGTATGATGACCGAGGCGATCAAGAGGGCTGCGATCGATATCGGCTTTGATGCCGTTGCCATAGCGCGAGCTGAACCTCTAGATCAGGAGATGGAGCACTACCGGCAGTGGCTGGAGTCTGGATACCATGGCACCATGGGATATATGGAGCGGAATCTTGATTCGCGGTATGATGTTGGCAACATTGTTGAGGGGGCTCGCAGTGTGGTCGTCGTGGCCAAGAACTACTTCACGCCTCACAAGCATGACTCTGCCTCTTCGGGGAAGATCGCCCGTTATGCGTGGGGAGATGATTATCACGATGTGCTTCCGCCAATGCTTGATGCGCTCTGTGTCGAGATTGCTGAGCACGCTCCCGGTAGCGTCAGCCGCCGGTATACAGACACCGGACCCGTGCTCGAAAAGCAATGGGCCGTGCGCTCCGGACTCGGCTGGCAGGGAAAGAACGGTAACATCCTACGCCGCGACATCGGCAGCTGGTTTTTCATCGGTGTGGTGATCACCACTGCCGATCTCCGGCCAGATGAGCCAATGGATGACTACTGCGGAACGTGCACGGCCTGCCTTGATGCGTGCCCGACCAAGGCGATCGTTCAGCCGTTAGTTGTTGATGCCACCAAGTGCATCTCTTATTGGACTATAGAAACCAAGGCCGACGTTGACATTCCACTCCCGATAGCCGAGAATCTTGATGGCTGGCTCTTCGGCTGCGACGCCTGCCAGGACGTCTGCCCGTGGAATCGATTTGAAACTCCTACATCAGAAGTACGGTTTCAGCCCCGTCTCGGAGAACTCGCGCTTGACCCAACCTCGGTGTTAACTTTGCAGCCCGATTTGTTCTCGGAACGCTTTCGCCGCAGTCCTCTGAAACGACCGAAACTTGGCGGTCTGCAACGAAATGCCCGCGCCCTCATTTCAGGCGACTGATGACTGATGACTGATGACTGATGACTGATGACTGATGACTGATGACTGATGACTGATGACTGATGACTGATGACTGATGACTGATGACTGATGACGTCGCACCTAAAACCCAAAACCCAAAACCCAAAAACCAAAACCTGCAACCTGTCATGCACACCACCATCGCTATTATCGGTTCCGGACCTGCCGGATTTACTGCTGCACTCTATGCCAGTCGTGCCAATCTTGGTGTAACGATCTTTGAGGGTACGCAGCCG
>VEQR01000051.1 GCA_018883125.1 Candidatus Kapaibacterium sp. | reverse complement strand
TTGGCAAAGCGGCCTGTCTCGATGGACAGTTCCTTGCCATTGATAATTTTCTTTACTGTGTGCATGATGCACTCCGAAAGTGATATGATGCCAACCCATTACGTGGGTTGTCACGGCACCGCGGTCTGTCATCACTCCTTGTCAAGGGGCTTACCAGGAAAGCCCCCTGACAAAGAGTGCCACGATGCCATGTGAGGAGAGGTTTAGAATGGGCGGCGACCGTCGTGCTGAGGGTCGCCGCCACGATCAATAGCGGTGTTTACTTGCGCAGGCCGAGCTGGGCAACGATGTCGCGATAGCGATGAATCTCGTTCTTCATCAGATATCCGAGCAGGTTCTTACGCTTTGCAACAAGCATGATCAGTCCACGACGTGAGTGGTGATCCTTCTTGTGTTGCTCGCAATGGGCCGAGAGTGCCTTGATATGCTCTGTGAGCAGTGCGATCTGGACTTCCGGCTTGCCGGTGTTAGAAGAAGCGCCGCCATACTTGGCAACGACTTCTGCTTTGCGTTCCTTGGAGATCATGGTGTCCTCCATTCCCTTAGATGATGTAGATAGGTTGTTGTTTGAATTCTGTCGTCATGAAGTTGTGCGAGGAATTCCTCGCGAGAATCGAAGCGGCGCTCATCGCGGATCTTCGCGATAAATGCCACGTCAAGTGTCTGTCCGTAGAGGTCCGCTTCCACGTCGAGAAAGTGTACCTCAAGGGTTGCTTGCGTGTCCTGCGTAAATGTCGGCCGCACACCGATGTTTGCCATCCCGAGGAGTGGCGTTCCACCGACTTCAGCAATCACAACGTACACGCCATTTGCCGGCATCAGCTTGTGCTCTTCTACCGGACGAACGTTTGCCGTTGGAATGCCAAGCTGGCGTCCACGTCCGTCCCCGCGGACAACAAGCCCCCTAACCGAGTAGGGTCTGCCAAGCATGCGGCGAGCTTCGTCAACATCGCCACGTTTCAGGGCCTGACGGATCTTTGTGCTGCTTACCACCATACCATCAAAGGCAAGGGGCGGTATGGGCACCACCGAGAATCCGTTATCGGGAGCCAGACGCTGCAACAGCTCTTCATTGCCGCCACGATCTTTTCCGAACATGTGATCGTGACCAATGAAGAAGTGTTGTACGCCGATCTCCCGAACAATAATGGACGTTATGAAGTCGGATGCCTCGGTTGACGCAAACGCATGGGTGAAGGGGATGATGACCGTTGCATCCACGCCATTCTCGGCAAGGAGCTCGCACCGTTCATCCATGCTCGTAAGAAGCCGAAGAGGCTCGCGACCTTCCTTTGCGAGAACGATCTGCGGATGAGGGTCAAATGTTACCACCACAACACGCTCATGATTCTCATCGGCAACGGTTCGCATCAGACGAAGGATGCCGGCATGACCCTGATGCACACCATCGAAGGTGCCCACGGTTATTGCCGTAGCCTTGTGATAGGGCATCTCTTGCTGACCATACCGAATAATCGTCATGCAACCTCCCGTGGTTGCAACAGCTCGCGAAGCTCATCGATGCGCAGGGCATGTTCTACGGTGTGCTGTCCACTGGCCGTACGACGCAGCGTCCAGACATATCCGCCACAGCCAAGCAGGGCTCCGAGATCGCGCGCAATGGAACGGATGTAGGTGCCTCGCGAGCAGGTGATCGTGCACTGAACGTTCGGCCAGTTCACGCTGACGTTTGAGATCTCGTGGATCGTGATCCGACGGGTCTTCGGTGTGAACTCGATTCCATTGCGGGCAAGGTCGTACTGACGTCTGCCCTGATGGCGCACCGCACTGAATGCCGGAGGAGTCTGATCGATCTCGCCAACAAACGTCATCAGTGATGACCGTATCAGTTCAGCATCGATCGGCTGCGCATTCCTCTCAACACATTCACCACCACGGTCATCCGTGGTGGAGTCTGCACCGAGTCGAATCGTTACGTCGTAGGTCTTAACGCCTTCCTGTAAGGATTCGATGTCTTTTGTTGCCTTGCCAAAGCACAGTACCAGAAGCCCCGTGGCCAATGGATCAAGTGTTCCGGCATGGCCGACGCGTTTCACGCGGGTAAGGTTGCGAATCTTTGCCACGCAGTCAAACGACGTCCATGTTTCTTCTTTGTCAATGAGCGCGATCGCCCCATCCGTCCGTGCTGTATCCAACCATTGCTCGATCGCCGAAATCGTCGAGCGATCAAGCGTCATCCGATCAATCATTCGTTGCTGTGTCATCGTGATGTGCCTCATCAACCGGGCGGACGCGATCGAGGATCGCCTCGATACGCTGCGCCCTGTCCAATGAATCGTCGATGAAGAACTGTAACTGCGGGGTATAGCGAAGTCGGAGCGACGTTGCCAGGTGATGACGAACGCGGCCCATGTAGTGCTTATCGATCTGATCAAGGACTTCGGCCGGGGTGATCCCCTTGCCGCCGAAGATGCTCAGGTACACGCGAGCGATCTGCAGATCGGCAGACAGACGCACCTCCGTTACGGAGATGAATCCTGCCGAGAGTTCTTCAGCGACGGATCTCAGGGGGCTTGCCAGGGCCTTTTGAATTTCGCCGGCCACGCGTTCTGTACGAATCGACACGACTAGGACAACTTCCGTTTCACTTCAACAGTCTTGTAGCTCTCGATGATGTCGCCAACCTCAAGGTCGTTGAATCCCTGTACGCCCACACCGCACTCGTAACCGGTATCGACCTCTCGGACATCGTCCTTCATGCGCTTGAGAGACGTCAGCGTGCCCTTGTAGATCTCGAAACCGTCGCGAAGTACGCGAACCCTGTCGTTCCGGGTGATCTTTCCGTTTTGGACGTAGCAACCCGCAATGGTGCCGAGACGGCTGATCTTGAAGATTGCGCGGATTTCCACGGTGGAGGTGATCTCTTCCTTGATATCCGGAGTGAGCATCCCTTCGAGGGCAAGCTGCACTTCGTTGATACAGTCGTAGATGATCGAGTACAGGCGGATCTCGACGCTTTCGCTTTCGGCCAGCTTGCGCGTGGCAGGGGGCACGTTCACCTGGAAGCCAACGATAATGGCATCCGATGCCGCAGCAAGCATGATGTCGCTCTCGGAGATCGCTCCAACGCCACGGTAAAGGATGCGAACCTTCACCTCGGCCGTTGAAAGCTTCTGCAACGAATCGGAGAGAGCTTCCACCGAACCCGATACGTCTGCACGCACGATAAGGCGGAGTTCTTTCACGCCCCCTTGCTGGATCTGCGCGGAGATATCGTCGAGCGTCATGTGACGCATACCGCGGAACTGCTGTTCCCGACGCAGCTGCTGACGACGATTTGCCACATCACGTGCTTCGGCGTCGGTCTCCATTTCCAGGAGAACATCGCCGGCGTTTGGCAGACCATCAAAGCCCGTCACCTGAGCCGGCATGGAAGGTCCGGCAGAATCAAGTCGGTGACCCCGTTCATCAAACATAGCGCGAACACGTCCGGCGAACTGTCCGCAGACGAAGATGTCGCCAACGTTGAGCGTTCCCTTTTGGACGATAATGGTCACAACATTGCCGCGCCCCTTGTCGATATGAGCTTCGATAACGGTTGCGCGGGCATTGCGGTCAGGGTTCGCCTTAAGGTCAAGAATATCAGCTTCAAGCAGGATCTTCTCGAGCAGTGTCGGGATATTCAATCCGGACTTAGCCGAGATCTCCACGCATTGGTACTTGCCGCCCCAGTCTTCCACCAGCACGCCATGATCGGCGAGCTGCTGACGGATGCGGTCGGCATTGGCTTCCGGACGGTCGATCTTGTTGATCGCAACAACGATCGGCACACCCGCAGCCTGTGAGTGGGAGATAGCTTCGATCGTCTGGGGCATCACGCTGTCATCAGCGGCAACCACCAGAACAACGATATCGGTAACCTGAGCACCGCGGGCACGCATGGCCGTAAAGGCTTCGTGACCCGGCGTATCAAGGAAGGAAATGGTGCGTCCGTTCGGCAGCTCCACACGATAGGCACCAATGTGCTGCGTGATACCGCCGGCCTCGCCAGCCACCACATTCGCATTGCGAATGTGGTCCAGCAACGACGTCTTACCATGGTCAACGTGACCCATGATCGTGACGATCGGAGAGCGCGTCCGGAGTGTTTCCGGTGCGTCTTCGACTTCCGCCTCTTCCTGCTCGGCCTGCTCATCAAGGAACGACACCTCAAAACCGTAGTCCGAGGCAATGAGCGTGATCGTATCCTTATCGAGACGCTGGTTGATGGACACCATCAACCCGAGTCCCATACACTTCATGATAATGTCGGAAGCCGTCACCCGCATCATGTTGGCCAGGTCGGCCGTTGTCACAAACTCGGAAAGACGAAGCGTCGAGCTTTCACGAGCAAGTTCCTCCTGACGGATCGCTTCCTTTTCTTGGCGCTCAAGTCGCTTGCGCATGCGCAGCTTGGCACGTCCACCGGCCGGGGCCAGTTCCATACCCGAGAGCGTTTGTCGGATTGCGCGCACGACGTCGGAGTCCGACACCTGCGTACGCATTCCCTTTTGTGGTGTTTTCTTTTTCTTCTTGTCGTCTGCCTTCTTTGCCGCCGATGAAGGGGCTGGTGGTCCGAAGTCGCGCCTGCGTGTGGCATCGGTTGATGAGGTCGACGAGGTCGATGGTGTCGATCCGGCAGGACCACGGCCGCGGGCTACCAGTGCGTCTCCAATCGCGCCGCGGCGGCCATCACGCTGATCCGGACGGCGTTCGTCGCGCTTCGGACGTGGTGGTGGCTTCGGTGCAAGATCAATCTTGCCAACAACCGTGAGTCCACGAAGTTGTGTTGTGCCGCTCGGATTGTATTGAACTTCCACGACGCCCTTACGGCGGCGCTTCGCCTTCTTTTCGTCGCTCTCCTCCGCACCACCGTCAGCCGTACCTTCGGCCGGTACAGCCTCAGCAGCCGGAGCTTCTGCAGCCGGGGCTGCAGGTTCTACCTTTGGCTTGATCGGAGTTGGCTCGTAGTTCTTTCCGGCCTTTGCTTCGCCGGCCTTGGCAGCCTTATCCGCTGCTTCCTTCTTCTTGGCTTCGCTCAGGTCGATGACCGCACCAACCTGTGGTCCTGCCGGTGCCGCCGGTGCCGCGGGTGTAGCCGGTGCGGCTGGTTCCGCAGGTGCAGCGGGTTCGGCATGTGCAGCGGGTGCAGCGACTTCTACGGGCGCAGCGGGTTCTGCTGCTGGTTGCTCTGCAACCGGTTCCGGTTGCTCAATGGCAACGGGCGCAGCTGAGACAGGCGCCGCCTCTGCAGCCTCAACAACGGGCGCTTGGGCCTGCACTGCAGCGGCTGCTTCCGGACGTTCGAGACGCTCTTCAATGACGCGCTCGCGCTCTTCTGCTTCAGCGATCGTTTCGATCGAGATCGCATTTCCCTGCTCAAGGTGACTCTTGCGAACAGCTTGCTGACGCTGAACCTTCTCACGCTGCTTCTGCGCGGACTTCAGCTCTTTGGCAAACTTTTCGATCACAAGATCCAGCTGCTCATCGGTCAGCGCCGTCGTGGCCTTGTTCTCGATCTTATGACCCTTCGAGGCAAGGTATTCGACGATCGCGTCACGACCAATATTGATCTGACTTGCGACCTTGAACAGTTTATTTCCGGTAGAACCAGCCATACATCCTTCGATTACACTTCTTCTGTTTCAGTGGATTCATCCGCTGCTTCTTCGGCATCAGATGATTCCTCAGCTTCGACTTCGTACACTTCCGGTGTGTCCTCGGCGTACGATTCAGCAATGTCCGACGCTACTTCCGTTTCTGCAGCTGCCTGCGTAGCAACAGCGGCATCCTCCAGAGCGATCAGATAATGCTGGTCTTCGCGCTCTTCAAACTCCTCAAGGATCACTCGACGAATGCGAACGATCCGCGCCTTGTCAATAATGGCAAGCAACGTAGTAGGCTCTGCCTCTAGGAACTCACGTGCCGTATCGATTCCTGCACGAATGAGCTTCTCAAACAGATCGCGGCCAAGCTCATCACGGAACTCGATGAGTTCGATGTCCTCAGCCCCTTCCTTGACCAGCGAAAGTGAGTAGCCCGTAAGCTTCGAAGCTAGGCGGACATTTTGACCCTGCTTACCAATGGCGAGCGATACCTGATCGTCAGGCACGATCACTGTTGCGGTACGACCATCCGGACTGATCTGTACGTCGCGAACCTTCGCCGGCGAAAGAGCGCGGGCGATGAACAGACGTGGATCGTCATGGAACTCGATGATGTCGATGTTCTCGTTGCCAAGCTCACGGACAATCGAATGAATGCGGATGCCCTTCATACCAACACATGCGCCAACTGGATCCACGCGCTCATCGAACGACGTCACGGCAACCTTGGCCCGCTCACCGGGTTCACGGGCAATGGCGCGAATCTTGATCACACCGTCGAAGATCTCCGGAATCTCCTGCTCGAACAGAAGCTCCATGAAACGATCATCGGCACGCGACAGGATAAGATCCGGCAATCCCGTTGCTCCGCCGGAGCGGCGCACTTCCTTGAGAATGGCCTTCACCTGCTGATTCTTCTTTAGGCGCTCGGTTGGGATCTGCTCTTCACGCGGAAGACGCATTTCCACCTTGTTATGCATAACGAGGATGTTGTTCGGGCGGACCTGATAGATCTCACCAATGATCACCTCGCCAACGCGCTTGGCATATTCTTCGTAGATGTTGTCCTTCTCAACGTCACGGATGCGCTGGTTGAGATTTTGAATGGCCTGCGCAATGAGTCGACGTCCGAACGAATCGGCAATGTTCTCGAGCGTGATTTCTTCGATGTGCTCATCGCCAATCTCCGGCTCTTCGCCAGTGGCTTCGCGAACTTCCTCGGCAGAGATCTGCAGTTCAGGGTTCTCGACTTCTTCGACGATCTCACGCATGAGATAGATCTCGATGTCGCCCTTTTCCATGTTCACGATGATATCGAAGTTCGACTCAAGACCATACTTCTTGCGCACCATCGCTGAGAGTGTTTCCTCAACGATTCCCTGCAAGAGGTCACGATCAATGCTCTTCTCCCGCGCCATCTCATTGAAGGCATCGATGATGAGCTTTTTGTTGTCGACCTGCTGTTTGACTTTTCGACGTGCCATGTCTTTCGACTCCATGACGAACAGGTTATGCCTGTTCCTTAAAACGTGATCCGGACCATTGCCTCTTCCACATCGTCAACTCCAATGCTGACAAGGGGCGTGGGCTCCTTCTTCGATTGTTTTGGTTGGACGTCCAGTCCGCCGTCATCAACACGCTCAAGAACGCCGTCGATCACAACGCCATCCTTTTGCTTCACACGAACTGTTCGCCCAATATGCTTTTTCAATTGCCACAGATACTTCACAGGTGCCTCAGCCCCCGGTGAAGACACATCGACCGCCCGTAGGCGGCCGGCAAACTCGTCCTCCGCCAGCCGTTCATCAATGCCACGACTGACCAATCGACAATGCTCGTGCGTAACGCCATCAACGGAATCGATGAAAACGTCCAGCACCAGCTGACGTGCCTGCCCGCGAACCACGACGTCAATAAGGGAAACCCCGGCATCATCGCACGCTTGGGCGATGGCCGTCCGGATCCTTTCCGGAAGGGTTTCCTTCATAGAACTCCGCAGGATGTTCGCAAACACAGAACCATAAACGAAAAGTGGGCGACGTCGCCCACACTTCGAAATCGGCTTCAAATATAGGGAACTTTTCCCCAGTCACCTACGAAAAGGCGTTCAATCCGGTGATGTCCTGACCCAGGATAAGGGTGTGCATTTCGTGCGTTCCCTCATAGGTCTTCACGGATTCGAGGTTGGCCGCGTGACGCATCACAGGGTATTCATCGAGAATACCATTGGCCCCGTGAATCTCACGGCTCATGCGGGCAATGTTCAGAGCCATTTCGCAATTATTGCGCTTGGCCAGCGACACCTGCTGCGGACGCAGCTGTCCGGCATCCTTGATACGTCCCAAACGCCAGCAAAGCAGCTGCGCCTTGGTGATCTCGTTCAGCATCAGTACCAGACGCTCTTGGATCATCTGGAAACCGCCGATCGGCTTGCCGAATGCGATACGTGTTTTTGCGTAGTTGAGTGAGGAGTCGTAGCAGGCCATGGCCGCTCCCACCACCCCCCACGAGATTCCATAGCGGGCCTGGGTGAGGCATGAAAGGGGGCCTTTGAGACCCTCAACGCCCGGCAGAATGTTCTCGTCGGGGATGAAAACATCTTGGAACACCAGTTCGGAGGTTACCGAGGCGCGCAGCGAATGCTTGCCCTTCATTTCCGGGGCCGTGAAACCAGCCATACCCTTTTCGACCAGGAAGCCACGGACAACGCCGTCGAGCTTGGCCCATACAACGGCCACATCGGCAAGGGTTCCGTTGGTGATCCACATCTTAGCGCCGTTCAGGATAAAGCCCCCTTCCACCTTCTTGGCGTTGGTGGACATCGATGCAGGGTTCGATCCGGCATCAGGTTCGGTGAGTCCAAAACATCCAATGGCATCGCCGGCGGCCAAACGTGGGAGCCACTTGCGACGCTGCTCTTCGGAGCCAAAGGTGTAGATCGGATACATTACCAGTGAACTCTGCACCGAGGCAAAGGACCGGATGCCCGAGTCTCCGCGCTCAAGCTCCTGCATGGCAAGTCCATAACAGGTGCTGTTCAGGCCGGCACAGCCGTATTCCTGCGGCAGCGTAATGCCAAAGAGGCCAATCTCGGCCATCTTCTTGACGAGGTGCTGCGGGAACACGCCCTCGCGAGCACTGTGTTCGATGATCGGCAGAACCTCGTTGTCCACGAAGTCTCGCACCGTTTGGCGAACAAGTTTCTCTTCCTCGGTCAGAAGGTCGTCGATGTTGTAGTAGTCAGGGTGTTGGAACATGGGAGAAGTACTGAAGTACGGAATTACGGAGTTACTGAATTACATGTCATCCCCGCGAAAGCGGGGATCCATCGTCGGACGTATGGATTCCCGCTTTCGCGGGAATGACCAAGCTTTCGCGGGAATGACCAGGCTTTCGCGGGAATGACCAAGCTTTCGCGGGAATGACGAAATGCGCCACAAAACTACGTTGTCGGAGGGAAACAGCGGAGGCGTGCGACGGGTTCCGCCGTAGTTTTGCGCTGGCCCGCCGCGAGCGGGTCATATTGTTCCAACATGGAAGTGTCCACCATGGACAACGAAACCAAGAGCGGGCATGCCGCCCCGAGCGGCAGCAAGGCATTCGCTCTTACCGTGGCCGCCATCGGAGTGGTGTATGGCGACATCGGCACCAGCCCCCTGTATGCCCTCAAAGAATGTTTCTCGCCTCACTACGGGCTCACACCGGGCAGAACGGAGGTCCTTGGGATACTCTCTCTGATCTTCTGGGCACTAACACTGATCATCTGCGGAAAGTATCTGACAGTTATCCTGCGGTTCGACAGTGAGGGTGAAGGGGGCGTTATGGCCCTGATGCAGCTCGTGCTCAATAAAGCAAGCGCCAGGGCACGAGTTGGACTCATTGCTGCGCTCGGTCTCTTCGGTGCGGCGATGTTGTACGGCGATGGGATCATCACGCCGGCCATCTCCGTTCTGTCTGCCGTGGAAGGTCTGCGCGTGGCAGCTCCGGGACTTGATCGGTTTGTGTTGCCGCTAACGTTGCTTATACTCCTCGGGATCTTCAGTATTCAGAAGTATGGGACGGGCGGGGTGGGACGCGTGTTTGGACCGTTCATGCTCCTCTGGTTTGTCGTGCTGGCTGCTGTGGGACTTGTGAATGCCCTGCAGACCCCCGACGTATTCAATGCCATCAATCCTCTGCATGCCGTTGAGTTCTTCCAGGCGCACGGCGTAGCATCAATGGTCGTGCTCGGCAGCGTATTCCTTGTTGTAACGGGTGGTGAGTCACTGTATACAGACATGGGGCATTTCGGGCGCTCCCCCATCATGCGTGGATGGTTCTATGTGGCCTATCCTGCATTGGTGCTGCAGTACTTCGGTCAAGGGGCTCTCCTGCTTCGTGAGGGACATATCCGGTCGACCCTTGAAAGCCCCTTCTTCCACATGGTTCCGTCATGGGGAGTGATTCCCCTAGTGATCCTTTCAACACTGGCCGCGATCATCGCCTCGCAGGCCGTGATCTCGGGAGCCTATTCGCTTACTTGGCAGGCCCTGCAGCTTGGCTTTCTTCCGCGCCTGAAGGTTACGCACACCTCTCACGAAGAACGCGGGCAGATCTACATGCCCACGGTCAACTGGATGCTGTTCATCAGCTGCGTGCTGCTGGTGCTGTCCTTCAAGACATCCGGCGCGCTGGCCTCAGCATACGGCATTGCCGTTGTCTCAACAATGGTCACCACCACCGTGCTTGGCTGGCTGGCAATGCGATGGGTACTTGGCTGGAATACGGCAGTGGCATCAATCATCACTGCGATATTCCTCGTGATGGACCTGTCTTTTGCCTACGCAAACTGGCTGAAATTCTTCGATGGCGGCTATGTGCCGTTCACGATGGCAGTGCTAACCTTTGTTATGATGATAACCTGGCATCGGGGACGTCAGATTCTGCAGGACAGGATAAAACAGCGCAGCAAGCCCCTTGACGATGTGATCAGAGAGGACATCGATCGGTACACGATTGTGCCCGGTACAGCCATCTATATGACGGGGACAGGGGGCGTGGCACCACCGGCGATGATGAACAACTTGAAGTACAACCGGGTGCACCACGAGAACGTGATCCTGCTGACGGTGGACGTTCAGAAAGTGGCACGTGTTGATCCGAAGAAACGCATCGAGGCAAAGGAGATCCGCACGGGCGTCTGGAAGGTGATCCTCCACTATGGATTCATGGATCAGCTTACGCTGCAGGACGACATCAAGTCATTCCCGATGGAGGATATCCTGGTTGACTTCACCGACGTGATCTTCGTGCTCGGCCATGAGACGCTGACGGTGCAGGACGGAGAAGGAATGGCTCGCTGGCGCAAAGAGATATTCGTGTTCCTTCACCGCAACTCGCGCACACCAGCGCGCTACTTCGGAATTCCTGTCAAGCAGACCCTCGAGGTGGGTTCTCACTTGTCGATATAGCGTCGCGATTAGAGGGGTACTTCAAAGCCAGCGGAAAATCGCAGCCCACTGCCCACGAGCCATCCGACATACTGCTCCTTGGGTCCGCCAAGTCTTGGCGTTGGCACAGCTACCGTTTCCGGCTGACGAAGCAGGTAGGCTACGTCGATGACAAGCCGACCTATGCCGGTGTTCAGAACCATGATGCCACCGAGAATTGCACCTCCACCAACCTGTGCATTGTAGGACGTCGAAACCCTGTCCGGGATCTGCCCCCTATCACCGGGAAGGATGCCTGTGTAATCGTCCACCTGCTCTGCCGAAAGCAGGTAGTCGGTCAGCACACCTAACTGCACCCCGGCATACGACCCCGAGCTGTCCATACGCGCCACAGGTATGCGCAGTGCCACGTTCAATTCTGCGGCCGTGGTTGTGAGCGACGAAACCACTAGTGGCCCGGCGGTAGGATTTTCGACCACATTGATGCGTCCCGACGGCGGGCGCACCGCGCCTCGAGTGAACGAGGAGACAAATCCCCCGTCCTCCAGACGATAGCCGAGTGTGGCGGCAAGCTCCATGCCCCGCCGTGCGGGCATAACGAACCGCAGGCCATAGACCATGCGGGAGGGTTCGCCATAGGCCGAAACATCAGAACGTGACGCACCTACCAAAGTGCTGCCAATGGTCACGCCACCATAGGTCTGACCCCAAACAGAAAGCGTCGCGACCACCAAGGTGAACGCGACGCCGATTGATCGTTGAATGCTTTTCATCCCGAAATCTACGGTATGATCACAATTCAGGAACCTCTACCGTTATGGCCTGCTTCGATCCATCCGAGTCCTTAACGACGAACATCATTCCATCACCGGGCTCCTTAGCTGAGATCACTCGCTTAAGCTGTGCGGGAGAGAATACTTCTTTGCCATCGGCCTTCAGGATCACCGTTCCCTGACGCAATCCACGGCGGGCCATCTGCCCCATACGGTCGACCTTGGCCACATACACGCCGGTCTTTACGTTGAATGTTGAGCGCTGTTCGGACGTAAGAGCAGCGGCGGTAAAGCCCAGCCCCTTGATCGTCACAGGTTCGGATTCGTCTACTGCCCGACTGTTGTCGTCGCTACCTGATCGCGAAGCCACATCAACACCGTCGGGAGCTTTGAGTTTTACCGTCTTTGCGATCTCTCGTCCATCACGCCAGATCTTCAGATTCACCTTGTCACCGGCACGGCGCAGCACGATCTCGTTTTGCAGGTCGCTTGATGTCTTCACCGGTTTGCCGTCAACATCAAGGATTACGTCGCCCACTTCGAGTCCAGCCGCTTCTGCCGCACCACCCTTGACGACGCGATTGACGCTGACACCGGCGACCTTTGACAGACCAACGGCCTTGGCCGTGGCCTCGTCAACACTGGTGATCTCAACGCCGATGTAGCCGCGCTCGATCTTGCCGTCATCGATCAGGTCGAGAACAACGCTGCGGACCATATCGATGGGAATCGCAAATCCATATCCGGCATTCACGCCGGACTGCGATGCAATGGCCGTGTTGATGCCCACAAGGCTGCCGTTGAGATTGAAGAGTCCCCCACCGGAGTTCCCGGGATTGATAGCAGCATCCGTCTGGATGAAGTTTTCGGCAGCATAGCGATTGCGCTGGCTGTTCATCTCGTTGGTGCCGACGATGCCGATAGAGCGGCCCATTGCGGAGACGATTCCCGTTGTGACCGTGGATTTCAGTCCGAGGGGGCTACCCACGGCAACAACCCATTCACCGATGCGAATGTCTGAACGCTGCGCCAAGTGGGCCGGTGAGAAGCGTCCATCAATCTTCAGAACCGCCAGGTCCGTGAGAGGGTCGCGTCCGACGAGCTTGGCCTTGAACTGCTTCTGATCGATCGTGGTAACGGTGATGCCCCCTTCCTTGGCGCTTTCCACCACGTGGTTGTTTGTGACCACATACCCGTCGGCGGTGATCACCACACCGGAACCGCTCGCCTCGCCTTCCGGCAACTGCGGAGATTCATCTTCTTCATTCGGCGCACCAAAATCCGGTCCGAAGAACCGGAAGAAGTCCTGCGGCATACCGCGCATCATCGACTTGCGATCGGTCTTCACCGATATGGACACCACGGACTGCGTTACCGCGCCGGCAACGTTGGCAAACTGATCGTTCAGCAGCTTCACCGCCGGTGGCGCGGGGGCAGGGGGCGAGGCAGCTCCCAACTCAACGTCCTGAGCAAAGAGCTGCTCAATGGCATTCGTCGAGAAAGAGGTCATGAGTATAACGCCGGCGACTACGCCCACACCAATGAGGGCGATGGCCGTGCCGAGAGATCGACGTGACATAGTGTTCTCCATCCTAAATGTTCGGCACAAATTGACGAAGGAAATTCGAGTGTATTGCGCTGCTATGGACGTCTGACGGTGAACCGAACGCTACGATCAAAGGTTTCTTCCATAAGGCCGGTGCGCCGCTCGGCGCTCCAAAGCTCCACGTCGGGCACCTCCGCCATCGCTGCAAGATTCACCTCGATCGCCTTGTCACGAATGCGAGCCTCAAGGGAGTTCACGATCGACTGCTGACGTCGGTCGAGCCCCTCGGCAATGCGCAGGATGGAGGCCAGCACGCCCACAAGGTGCTGATCGTTCGGAGAAAGTGCAGCAAAGATCGGATGCTTCCGCTTGGGGTGACTCTTTCGGTGGTAGCGGGCAATGGTGGCGATAAGCACCGTTTCATCACTGGTAAATCCGGGCATCACACAGTTCCGGATGATGTACTCGCTGTGTTTGTGGTGCTGATCGGCGGCGATGTGATATCCCACATCGTGCAGCAGAGCAGCAGCCTCGAGCATTTCCCGTTCGCGGTCCCCCATACCGTGCAGCGGCATCAGATCGTCGAAGAGTCGAACGCAGAGGTGCTTGACGTGTTCGGCATGACGCCGGTTGACGCGGTACAGCTCGCAGATGTGTTGCACACTCTGGTACCGCAGACGTGACAGGTGATGTGTGGTCGTGATATCATGTGCCTTTTGCACCGTGTCGAACACAATCCCTTCGCGCAGCGAGTACCCCGAGATTGTCAGTGAGCGAATGCCAAGCCCCTTGACAAGCTGCTCGATGATCAGCGCACCGGCAACGATAACATCGGCCCTCTTCGCATCGATTCCGTCAAGCGCCAGTCGTTGCTGCAGCGAGCGCTTCGAAACGATAAGGTCTATTCCGGCAAGGATCTCCTCGCGAGTAAAGACCTGACCGTTGAGTGACTCGGGCTGCCTGCGTCCCTGCTGTGCGAGGATGACCGCTGCAAGCGCCATAACGGTGCCCGAGCAACCGACGGCCTCGTCGAAACCGTGAGCGATGTGCGACTGAAACGCGGGCTGCCACTCGCCCCGGATCCATGCGCGGCATTCAGCGATCTGCGTATCGGTGATCGTCTCATCAGGAAAGAACTTCCTCGTCAGCCGGATGTGTCCAAGCTTTGCGGAGTGAATGAACACCGGCTCACCATCATGTCCGGTGATGGTCTCTGTAGAGCCCCCTCCAACGTCAAACACAAGAACGCTCTTCCCGGAGAAGCTCAATGCATTGCGGGCACCGAGGAAGATGAGACGTCCCTCTTCGATACCGGGAATCACATCGATGTGAACACCGGTCTCCTGCAGAACACGGTCAACGAACACATCCTTGTTCAACGCCTCACGCACCGCGCTCGTAGCGATCGCCCGCACCGTGGCATCATGCCGACGAGCTTCTTCAACAAAGCGCACCAAGGCCTGCGCGCCGCGGTCCATTGCGTCGGCCGACAGGCGCTTCATGTCCCCGGCCGACGAACCCAAACGCACGGTGTCTTTCATGCGTCCGTGAATCCGCAGCATACCCGCATCGGTAACGCTGGCGATGACCATGTGGAACGAATTCGTTCCAACGTCTATGGCTGCAATGAGCGAGCTCTGTGGGGAGTCTTTCATGGGCGATGTGTTCCTGGTCAAAAATACCATCTGTATCTTCCGTACATGCTTCAGCGACCTTTCATCATCATCGGCTCGATTGTTGTTCTGGTGATCTTCGTCGCCCCATTCGTGCTGGGGCTCTATCGCCGGTTAACGGGCCGTGCCCCGAAGGACTGACATCATGTCCAAAGGTCAGCGGTTTGCGTTCCTTGATGCCGCCCGCGGTATTGCCGTTCTCTGGATGATCCAGGTTCACGTGACCAATGTCGTTCTCGATCCCGCATTGCGGTCATCCTGGTGGTTCACATTGCTGAACGTTTCGAACGGATATGTCGCCCCCACGTTCATCTTTTGCGCCGGCTCCGGGCTGTGGATCGCCCTGTCCCGCCGTGGCGAAGCCTATCTCACCGCCGGCACGGAGCTGCGGACGTATCTCAAGCGTCTGAGCTACGTGCTGTTCTGCGCCTACGTGATGCACACTCCCGTGTTGTCTCTTCGTCGAATGCTGGAGGGTCCTGCGCAGGCGTGGACGTCGTGGCTTCAGCTGGATGTTCTTCATGTGATCGTCTACGCAAGCCTGGCAGCGCTTGCGGCATTCTTTGTTCTGCGAAACCTTCGCCGAGCAACCATCGCCTACGGAATCATTGCCGCGGCCATCATGGCCGTTTCCTGGAGTATTCCCCGCGATGGCATTAGCCAGTTCCCGCTGCTTCCATGGAGCGGTTATCTCTTTGCCGGGGCAGCCATCACGGGATGGTTCATGCAAACCGAAAGCAAGGAGCGCCTGGCCCGACTGTTCATCATCATCGGACTGATAGGCCCGATCATTCTGTTCATCGGCAAGGGGCTTTCCATTCCCATGCCCTGGGATGCTATCTGGTGGCGCTCTCCGGGTGGTCTGCTGTTCCGCGTCTGCGCTACGCTGCTGCTATTGGGGTCATTGTATTTTCTTGAGCAGCGCATCACCAGCACACGTGTCGGACGTCTCCTCGTGACGCTTGGCAATGAGTCGCTCTTCATGTACATCAGCCATCTGCTGCTTGTGTACGGATCGCTTGTTCCGTGGCTCGACCAGATGATCGGCACGCACCACTTCGGACCATCCACAACGCTGCTGATGTGGCTCGTCGTGTGTGTGATCTTCACATCGCTGATGTTTGCCTGGCGATGGGTCAAAACAGAACGACCAGATATCGCAGCGTGGATCCTCCGTCTGCAGGTCGGTGGGATCATTCTCGCATTTCTTGTGCTGCCCTAGCCCCTTACCACATACCAGCGGCAACCCCATAAACCGACAACGGCCAGCCTCTTGCGAGGCCGGCCGCAGCGGCGTTCTGTTCACGATCGGAATCAGCGGGTAACGGTAACGGGAAGCGTCATCGTACCGCGCTGACCGGAGATCGTCAGGAAGTAAAGACCGGAAGCAAGGTCGGCCGTGATGAGTCGGAACTCATACACACCGGCCTGCTGCGCAGCGTTCGAAACGAACGATGCTGCAACGGAACCCGTTGCATCGGTCAACCGAATGGTCACCACATCAGCATCCGCTAACTGGTAGCGGACGGTTGCGGCATCCATGGTCGGGTTCGGGAACACACTGCCGTTCATGCCGGCACGTGCATGGTCATCTTCGCGCACAGAGGTTGGCTGCTGTGCACGATACTCGCGATTGACAGGATCGTATTCGGTCCACACCTCATCCCAGCGCTCGAGCCCAACAGCACCGCGGTACTCAACGCGATCGAAGAATGAATCATCGGCACGTCCGGCAAATGCTGCACCGGACAGAGCTGGCGAACCAGACGTGAGAGCAGGGTTAAATTCAACAGTTGTCACAAACGGATTGGAGATAAGGGCCAGATCCGGACTCTTCTTGTCGACGATGTTGCCAAATGCCGGCTTGGCAACCCACTGAGCATCAAAACCAGCCGGCGGCGTCTGCGTACCGGTGAGTCCTGCAAGGTTCATCACGGTTCCCTTCACACCGTACCATGAGCTGCTGCGGACCTCAATGCTATCGGCAAGCGCAGCTTGCATCGTTGGAGATTGTGCGATCTCGATACCGCGAGGCCAGCCAACAAACAGAGAGTTGTGAATGGCAAGACGCGAATTCCGGCGGATCTGTACGGCCGCACCGAAACGGCTGTTGTACTGAGTAGCTCCACTGCCCGGCGTCCATGATGTGTCTTGAACACCACCGATCGACGTCACATTCGAAAACACGGCTTGCGTGAGGGGCTGATTATATGAAGAGTTAGCATCGTTATCAGATTCAAATGTTTGCGACGTGGAAACATCGGCAACCGAACGGAAACGCTGAGCGATACCAAACTGCACCTTACCGCTGAAACCATTGTCGGTGTCGAAGTCATCATCAAGTGTTCCCGTGGCGATGAGATACTTCGCATTCACTGACCCACCGAACCACTCAAAGGCATCGTCATTAGAGTAGGATACCTGGATGTGGTCCATCTGCGTCTTGCGTCCAACGCCACCAAGCGTGAGACCATTCAGTTCGTTGTTCGGAGCAACCGCGATACCAGCGAACTCAACACGTACGTAACTAAGCACGCCACTGCTGTCATCGTCATCAGTGCCGCCAAACCAGCCCCTTCCACCGGGATTCACATCCGCAATGCCACCTTCGATAGCGGCTTGTCCTCCCGGATGATTCGTCCGTGCCTTGCCGCAGATCACTACGCCACCCCAGTCGCCGCGAGCACGCTGACCCACAATGGCGTTGGAGGTGAAGACGATTGGCAGCTTCGGTGTGCCCTTGGCAATGATCTTGCCACCGCGGTTGATACAAAGCACGGAGTTCTGGCCAACGGTATCGCCGAGGATGATGGTGCCGGGCTCGATCTCCAGCACTGCACCATCGTTCACATAGACGTAGCCGTCCAAGCCGTAGATCTTTGTGTTGTGCAGCTTTACGCGACCAGAGATCTCACCACGCAGTACAGAGTCGACAGATGTTGGCAGAGGAGCGGTGATGGCAAATGGAGCGTCGTTGATGTCTGACTTTGTTGTGTCGGACAGAAGTACCATACGGATGTAGCCGGTGGTTGTAACGTCTGCTGGACGGAAGACAACACCCGTGGCAAAGCGTCCACGGCGAGCGCCGGAATCGAGAACACTGCCCATGTTCGGCAATGTGGTCCATGGCCCGGTTGCACTCTTGCCAAACTCAAAACGGAAGCGCTGACGGTACGTGCCTGTTGTGTCCCACACGAGGTCTACAGATTGACCAACACGAATGGACTTCACAGTCGTGCCCGGCTCGATAAGACGAA
>VEQR01000133.1 GCA_018883125.1 Candidatus Kapaibacterium sp. | reverse complement strand
GAAACACGCCGGGCTCTGAATCCTCAAAGGCCTTTAGCGTGCGCCGTAGCGCCTCCTCGGTGTCGGTACGTTCGATCTGCAGAAGTGGCACGCCCCTTTCCAGCATATCCTGCAGGACCTCCTGCTCGTGGACGTCGCCCTTTTGAGCAACGAGCTTCTTCTCTTCGGTGTCCTCGTCCGGCGTCACCCGTGATTTGTCCAGCAGGTAGTAATGATCCATCCACGAGGCAAAGGGCGACTCGAGGAAGGTGATCAGGTCAGACGGGGAGAAGGTGTAGATGCCGTTTTTGAGGTACATGGTGCAGGGTCATCCCATTATGTGAATTCTCATCGACAAATGAAGGGGCGATTGGTTAGTCTTCCAGCTGGTCGTCATTGCTGCCAGCAGCCATTCTCAGGTATGAGCGTGCAATTGCCGCATCGCTCTCATACTGACTGAAGGCTTCACGTGTTTCAGCAGCACGAACATCCGAGAACACCTTACTGTCCAGCATAAGCGCTGCCACAACTCCACTGGCGTATGCCGCCGGTGTACACCTGGGATTTGCTACGAGAGACATTGCCATCAGCAGGTTATGATCATGCATTGCATATAGGTACATCACCACCGTCCGCTCCTCAAGCGTCAGGCGCTGATACATTCTGCTAATGCGCTTGATGACACGGCCCGCTTCGGCGTGGACCTTCGCATCCACCATTGCTTCGAGCTCAGTCTCAAAGGCCAATGACTGCGTCTGCGTCGTATAGGTGCGCAAGAACTGATAATCACCATCAAGCCAGCTGCGGATGGGCCCGTAGGCAGCCTCACGTTGCATCTGCTCGGGTCCGGGAATGCACATCAGCGTCGGATCAGCCAGCATACACTGCTGAAATGCCAGCGTCAGATCATCATTCCCACGTTCAACATAGTCGCGCTGAATCGTAAGAAGCGCCAGCGTTCCAAAGAACTTCGGGTCCTCGATCACACCATTGGAGATCACAACGTCTCCCTTTCCCTCAAACTCCGTGATGATACTGCGTATCAGTGCTGACGATGTGTGTTGAATGGCGTTTCCGAACGGCGTGCGCAAGATGCTACCATCGGCAACAAGCGCATTGCCGTCGACAACGGGTTGCACTTCCATTTCGAGAGTTGACACAGTGGTGGTCATTCCTGCACCTCATAGAGTTCAGGTGAAGAGATCATCCGATACCTGGCAAGCGTCATTGTGTACCCTCCCGATGTTCGTGCATGAATGTTGTCAACCTATTGATGAATGCAAACGACTCGTAAACCAATCAACTATTGTGCCTGAATGGTCGCTCTCAAAACGACATATTACGTCGCCGTAGCTCATAGCGTTGAGCGTCACTCACCACTAATTACCCCACACTATCCGGCATTTGGGCACGTTATTTGAAGGCTACTTAGCGGACATTTAACCGGGGCCAGAATGCAGGTATCCATTGAAGACGTTGTACAACGATATCGTAATGAGCGCAACAGCTGGGACAGCGAGCAGTTTCGCACACGGGTTCATCGTGCCATCAGCTGGCTACGGCGGGCAAGCGAAGAACATGATGATCCCGATGCCTCGTTCATCTTCCTGTGGATATCGTTCAATGCCGCGTATGCACGCATGATCGAGGATTCACAGTTAAAGGGCGAACGAGAGAAGTACGACCGATTCATCGGATGCCTTGTCTCGTCGGACAGGCGTCAGCGCATTGCCAATCTCCTGTTCAATCAGTTTTCGGATTCACTCGAGGAATTGATCAAGAACCAATATGTCTTCCACGACTACTGGCAACGGCAGTTGTATCCTGACAAAGGAATCGACTGGGAGCAGGAGTTATCGCTTTCGATCGTTGAAGCCAATGCCATTGCCCGCAAGCGAAAGGCATACGAGTACCTGCGGATCGTTCTGTCGCGGGTACATGTGTTGAGAAACCAGATCATCCACGGAGCATCCACGTTCGGCAGCAAGACCAACCGTAAGCAGGTACAGGATGCTGCGGATGTGCTGCGCCAGCTCGTTCCTCTTATGATCGACGTCATGATGGACAACCCCGTCGAAGAAGAATGGGGCGACATCCTCTATCCGGTACAGTAAGTCATGAGTTGCGCTCGACTAATTCCTTTGCGCGACGCAGAACCTCTTCTTTCAGATGAGACGGTTCCAGCACGCGCATGTCGGGGGCCCAGTGCAGGACCCATGAAACGAGTTCGGGACTGATGCCGGCGTGCAGGATGATCTGCAGCGTGCCTTCTTCATTGGAAATGAACTCCTGACTCGGATGCCAATAGCTGGTCGTAAAGAACTCTACAAGCCCCTTATTCACCACCTCCAATACAACCTTCACAGATTGTTTATCCTGAGCCTCCCAGAGTCCGAACCGTGTTGACATAAATGCTTCGAGGTCAAACTTTGGGACAGGGGGCGTGGGATTCGGAGCGGCAAACACCATTCGAAACGCATCCACCTTATACACACCGTACCGATCATGCTTGCCATGCCACACGGCCAGATAGAGTCGACCGAGATACGGAATGATCTTGAACGGGAACAAGAGCTGCGTCTTGCCGGCATCTCCATAGAGGGCTCGGATCCATTGCTTTTGTGCGATGTAGGCAAGGATATCGGCCAGGATCTTTTGGTCGACTTGCCCAGCATAGTGTCCAAGGCTCACCGACGCAAGGATCGCATCGGGCAGCAGAACATCACCCGGGGCAACGCTGTCGATCTCCTGCCGAAGCTCATCAACCATTTCCTGCAGGGACGAGTCACGGAGCAGCGGAAGCGAGGCCTTCAGCATGTAGAGCAGAAACGCATCATTCTGAACCGTACCCGTCATCGTGGCAATGCCCGTGCCACGCGCCAGGTAGTAATACACCGTCCGGTCTCTTCGCTCGGTCATCAGCGGCACGCCGCCCTCGGAGATCGCTTTCAGGTCGCGCTCGATCTGACGTCGGGATACAACCAACGTATCATCACTCCGGCGCATGTGTTCGAGAAGTTCATCGGTCGTGTACCTAAAACCCGAAGACAGCTTGCTGAGGATCTTTGCAACACGACGTACTTGGTTTGACATGGGCCACCTCCGACAATGCTCGAATATTCGTACATGTGCTAATGAATAATCACACAACGTCAAATATCGGCAAGGGGCGAGCAAGGTCATGCGGGGCGAATGTGTGTGAGGTCCCTCGGCCCCCTTCACTGCGCGGAGTTCCCTCGGCCCCCTCACTGCGTTCGGGGTCCTCGGGATGACGCAACGCGCATGGATTGGTGGAAATAATTTGTCATGTACGCGTACCCACGGCCAAGGCCGTGGGCTATCTCGAGGCTTATATCTTGGACTCTGGTATCTGTGATTCGCAACCTGATATCTGGTAGCGGCGCAATCCCTCGCCCCGAAGGGCAGAGGGCCCTCTTATCAAAGCGATTGATCGTCAATGATTTCCGAAAACACCAAAGCTATTCTGCTCCTGACCAGCCCCCTGCTAAGTGGAGGCGGAGAACGATCCGTGCAGATACTTACTCCGGGTGAGTATAAGCGGCTCGCCCGGCACCTGCGCAATCTCCAGAAGCAGCCGGCGGACCTCATTACGAGCGGCGTTGATGACTTGATTCGAGCCTGCAACGAGATCATCGATGAAAACCGATTACATTCCCTTGTCAACCGTGGCTTCCTTCTTGGCCAAGCCATAGAACACTGGTCAGCTCGAGCGATCTGGGTAGTCAGCAGAGCGGATTCAAGCTATCCACGTCGAATAAAACAACACCTGCGGGAGGATGCACCTGCAATAATCTACGGATGTGGAGACCCCACGCTACTCGATTCCGGCGGTCTGGCAATTGTTGGTTCGCGGAATGCCGACGAGTCGCTCTTAGAATACACGGTAACTGCGGCAACGGCTATGGCCGATACTGGAAAGTCGGTCGTGTCAGGGGGCGCTCGGGGGGTTGACCAAGCAGCTATGCAAGCATGTCTAACGTCCGGTGGTCGCGCGCGTGGCGTCCTGGCCGATGGGTTAGAACGTGCTGCAATGAATCGCGCTAATCGGGAGTACCTCGTGGACGGGCGACTGGTGTTGATCTCACCATTCAATCCAAATGCCGGATTCAACGTTGGCAATGCTATGCAGCGCAACAAGCTCATCTATGCTCTCTCAGACTCAGCCCTTGTGGTCAACGCCGACCACAACAAAGGTGGTACCTGGGCTGGCGCCATAGAGCAACTGAACAAGTACAAGTTTGTCCCTGTTTATGTTCGGTCAACAGGAGCGCCATCCGAGGCCCTCGATGCTCTGCTGGAAATGGGTGCTCGTCCGTGGTCAAGCCCCGGTGCCGTCCATGAGGCCACACCGCATGTTGGC
>VEQR01000132.1 GCA_018883125.1 Candidatus Kapaibacterium sp. | reverse complement strand
AGGATGGCTCTGGAAACCCGCTTGCCGTCAGATGATGCATCACCGCCAAAATTGATCGTTGATTGATATCCACCGTAGGTAAACGCAACGGCTACCAATGCCGAGCCGAATGCTGCCAAGGGGCTTGCACTCTGCGTGGTGTGAACGACTTCCGGCACGGCAGGCGGTGTACCCACGAGGAATGGGGCGCAAATGATGCCGGCCAATAGAAAAATCTTGATGCCGATGAGAACGTTCTGCATTGTCACGCTTGCCTTGAGACCGGCAAGGTTTACGAGAAAGAGAACGCCAATAAAGATGCATGCAGTGGGCAGAATGGGGAGTTCCGGGAGCATCCTCGATACGTATTCGGCACCGATTATGGCAACGCCAGCCGCAGAGGCAGCATTGGAAACGATAATGATCGAGTTGACGCCGAATGCCAGATGCGGGTGGTATGCCTGTGCAAAAACGCGATAGTAGGCGCCTGTGACCGGCAGTCTCCGCCCAATCTCCGCAAAGGTCAGCGCCCCGCACAAAGCAATGATGCCTCCGGCGGCCCAAGCAAGGTAAAACACTGTCTCCGAGCCAGATGTTGCTGCAACAGTCGCCGGCGTCCGGAATATTCCCATGCCGATGACGAGGCTGATCACCAGCATCACCAGGTCAAACATTCGTAACTGATAACGCTGGTTCATGCTTCCCCTTAGCTGGGTTGGTGTTAGCGAAGTGCTTCGCGAACGCGGGCACTTGCTACATCAAGAGTCCACACGACGAGCGTTATGAGGATTACCAAGGTCCCAACTTCGTTGTATTTGGCCAAGCCCTGATACTGCGTAAGCAAGGTTCCAATTCCGCCCCCTCCGACAAAGCCGATGATCGTGGCCATCCGAACGTTGATATCCCAACGGTAAATGGTGAATGAGAGGAACGGGATGACGCATTGGGGGACGACTGCAAACCACAGTACTTGCAATCGGTTAGCGCCAGTAGCGGAGATTGCTTCGAGAGGCCCTTGGTCAACGTCTTCGATCTGTTCACTGTACTGCTTTGTCAGAGAGGCAACGGTATGAACCACAAGAGCTAGCATACCGGCAAACGGTCCAATGCCCACCCATACAGAAAAGATGATCGCCCAAATGATCGGCTCCATCGAGCGCATGATATTCAACACGGCGCGCAGGAGAACATATATTGTTCGCTCGATCGCTCCACCAGTCATGACGTTGCGAGCGGCAGGAAAGCTCAGCAGGAAACTCAACGGAACGGCGACGATCGTGGCCATCAACGCCGTGAAGATTGTGACCACCATAGCGTCGAGAGCGGCCGGGAGTACATCGAACTCCGGAGTCAGCAGTGCCCCGAAGATTCTGCCAGCCCCTTGAAGACCTTCAGAAGAAAAGAACTCGACGGGGGAAATGTCTGTCACTATCCACCCGGCCACAATACTTGTGCAGAAAGCAATCCAGCCCATGTGAGCCCGCACGTTGTTGGGTAGGGGGCGTTCGTTCTTCGAGCTTACAAACAGCAGTCCAATAGAGGCCTTGCGCAGGAGCGCTATGGCAAGCCAGAGTATCGTTGTTGGTATGATGATCACCGGAGCAATGCTCAGCCCAGTAAGCTCAGGGATGATGATCTGTAGGAGCATGGACGATACGCAGAGTCCGAGCAAGGCATCGAGCAGAAAGGCCAGGGACGTTTTCATCGGATATCCACCTCCATGGCTTCCTCACCATAGATGGTACGGAACCATTCATCAGAAATGTCCTCTGGCTTGCCGTTAAAAACCAAGTGTCCACCCTTGAGGGCGATCACGCGCGTCGCATAGCGGCGAACCAGTGACAGGAAATGCAGATTGCAGATCACCGTGGTGCCGAGATCCTTGTTGATGCGCTCCAGATAGTCCATGACGGAGTGCGACGTAGCCGGGTCAAGAGATGCAACAGGTTCATCGGCGAGCAGCAATTGTGGCTGTTGCATCAGTGCTCGGGCAATGGCAACTCTCTGCTGCTGGCCGCCCGAAAGTGCATCAGCTCGGTTTTCGACCTTGTCGCGGATACCAACAACTTCCAACGCTGACAGTGCGCGCTGACGTTGTTGGTCGGTAAATCGTCCCGTGATCGATGACATGGTCGATGTTGTTCCAAGTGCTCCATAGAGAACATTACTCAGAACGGTATGTCGCGGGATAAGATTGAAATGCTGAAAGATCATCCCGATACCCGACCTATGCGAGCGCAGCGAGGCGTCAGATACATGGGTAACATCTTGGCCGTTCACCAGTATCGTTCCCTCAGTCGGTTCAACAAGGCGATTTAGGCACCTCAGGAGTGTGCTCTTGCCCGATCCCGAGAGTCCGATAATGACCAGGAACTCGCCCGCCTCGACTTCAAACGAAACGTCGTGCAGTGCCTGATACCCATTGGGATAGGTGTGAGATAGGTTTTTAACGGAAAGTAAAGGCATGGACGAAGTTACGGAGGTACAAAGGTACAGAGGTACGGAAGTACGGAAGTACGGAAGTACGGAAGTACGGAAGTACGGAAGTACGGAAGTACGGAAGTACGGAAGTACGGAAGTACGCAGGTACCCTGCACCTAACGTTCCATTTGCCAAACTCCAAGACCGAATATCAGTGTTCCGGCGGCTACCCAAGCAAGGGTGCTGTTGGCAAGGGTAGACCAGGAGATGGAATGGAGCAGGTCGAGCAGATTGGTGGCGGAGGCGGCAACGTGACCAGATAAAAAGCCGAGAGTAAAGCAGCCTGCGATGATGCCGATCATCGGCGTTCGACGCCAGAGACGTCGCAAAAGTGATGGCTTGGCACTGTGTTGCATCACCGCGCGCATCACATCAATGGTCAGGATGGGGTCATCATGCTCGCTCACACATCGACGAATGTGTGACTGAAGCATGAGCTCGGAATCGATTATCTCATCCTGTGAAAGGGGCTTGCGGGGCTGTTGCTGCTGTGTATTCATGATGGGTCCTCAAGGTCTGGGCAGCGGCGCAGCAGCGCCGTGCGCAGAAGGTTTCGTCCTCTGTTCAAACGGGTTTTGACGGTGCCAAGGGGCAATCCAGTGATGCCTACGATCTCTTCATAAGAACGGTCGTCCACGTAGAAGAGCTCGAGGATGGTGGCGTAAATGGGATTCATGGTCTTCATTTCGTCGCTTACGATCTCATCAATGAGTGACGATTCCATGGATTGAAACACGGTCGGCTCGATCCATGCCGAGCCGGCCTCGTCATCGAATTCGTCGTGCACGGGGATTCGCTTGCGCCTTTCCAGCGCATTCAAGCAGGTAGTATAGACGATGCGATAGAACCAGGTGGAAAAGGTCGAATCGCGGTTAAAGCGAGACAGCGACCTGTATGCCTTGACGAAGGAGTCCTGCACAACGTCGCGGGCGTCGTCGGTGTTCTGCATCATGCGCTCGGCAAGTGATAGCGCGCGACGCTGATGCTGGGCAACCAGCACAGCGAAGGCCTCGGTGTCGCCCCCTACAATACGATCGATGATCTCCGTTTCTGTCAACGCTTTTCGAGGCTCGTGGCAATGATGTGATACACCGTCAGAGCCAGACCGGAAAAGAAGGCAACCGACGTAAGGGCAACATGCGGACGATACCCACCCAATTGGAAATCAAAGAGGTTCCATATGACCATCGCAACGCCGAGTCCAAGGCCTACACCAACGAGTAACAATCCAAATCTCAGGGCTCGGAACTTTCGTGTGGAGTCCTTTTCCGTGATCCCTCCGCGCGGGTCGAGCCCCTTTTCGATCATCGCAAGTTCGATTGCACGACGTGTGTCGAGTCTTTTCCAGATGAGTACTCCAGCCGTAAGAGCGAACACAATCGGTACCAGAGCGCCCAGTAACTCGTGCAGGATGCCTTCAGCTCCCGATGGATGGGGTGGAGCGGAAACCATCCGGACTTGTGCCTCAACTGCCGAAGCGGCATTGGTGAGCGTGTCGGCCATCGAGGAAACGGTCCTGCGAACGGTATCGCCGGAGGTTGAATCCTGTGCCGAGTTCGGAAACAGGAAGTCAACGATCGCCGTCAGATAGTCCTGAAACTGCAACATCATCAGAGAAAGGTTCATTGTTGTTCCTTCAAAATAGCCTGCGACGTGCAGCCATTGCGGCTGCCACGTCATTTGACCGCCGTCGGCCGACTGGGTTTCAGTAAATTCGCCGAAATGTCAGCAAAGCGCATCATCATCGCCATCGACGGACCGGCAGGGGCCGGAAAAAGCACAACGGCCCGGCGCGTTGCCGAACACCTCGGCTACGTGTACATCGATACCGGGGCCATGTACCGTGCAGTTTCACTTGCGGCTTTGCGTCGTGGATGCCCCATGTCGGACGAAGATCTCGGAGTTGTGGCAGATGAATGTGACATCCAACTTGAGCCCAC
>VEQR01000131.1 GCA_018883125.1 Candidatus Kapaibacterium sp. | reverse complement strand
CCCGTACCGAACCCACATAGGCGATCGGGGTGACGGAGCGCACAAAGAGATTCGCCACCACCGTAAGATCGGCCGCTTCGAAGCGCGCATCCTGCGGACGGAAGAACTGCAGGCCCGTGGAACCACCGAGATTCAGCGCACGCTCGCCTCCATCGATGAACTCGTTGCGCTCAATTCGGATGAACTGCGTGCCCCCTTTCGCCTGAATACAGTTCGAGCCCAGACGTCGGAATGTGTTGCGTCGGAATACTCCCCGATGGCACCCTACCATGTCTGCACCGCTTCCGCCGGCAGAGCCGTCCTCGAACGTGCACTCCTCGATCACAAAGTCATCCAAGCCGGATAGCTTCATCTGATCGTTGTTGCCCGTTGCGCCCATCGCACCGAAGGTGATGCGGCGAAATGTGATGTGATGCGTTGGCGTGTCAAACGTCCCACCGTCATCGCAGTTCATGCCGTTGCCGGTTTGCCCCCTAACCGTCATGTTCTCGATGATCAGGTGCGAACACTCGGAGAAGTGCATCGACTCGGTTCCTCCGTCGAAGACGGCCGCCTCACGATCCGTACCACGGATAACGATCGGGGCTTCAGCGGTGCCGTTGAGATTCTCAATCCAGAACGTTCCACGGTACTGTCCCGGATGGATCAGTACCGTATCGCCCGGCTTGGCCTGCAGGCACGCAACGCGCGGATCTGCATAGTCCTTCCCCGGGCCAACGTGAAGAGTAGTCGACCATGCCGATGCTTGGGACAGGAAGAGCAGTGCGATCGGTGCAACGATCATGCGCAGACGAGTGGTAGACAGCATCTGACGAATGTAACCAAACGAGGCTCTACGGCATCCTGTGTCCTCAATCTTCATGCAGGGACATTCACACGATGACAACAACGATCCGCCGAAGCCAGTGCCTAGTTGTGGCTACTCTCTTTCTGCTGACCGCCCAAACGATCTTTGCTCAGGAATACAGCATCATTCTCGGACGTCCAACGGATAAGTCCATCACCGCAGCGATCTACTTTGCCAAACCATCTGAGTACTACCTCGAGTATGGACTCCCGGGAAGTATGTATGGGTCGCAGACGCCTACAGTGACCTGCAAGGCAGGAGAGTCCGTCAAGACCGACATCACGGGTCTCTCGCCGAATACACGATACGCCTATCGTCTGCGCCATCGCGCCGTGGGTGCAACAACATTCCTTGTGACCCCTGAATACACCTTTCGCACCCAAAGGGCACGGGGCGAAGCATTCACCTTTCTCGTAGAGGCCGATGAACACCTCTACGACAAGAAGGGCATTCCGGAGATGTACAAGATCACCCTCGAAAACATGAAAAAGGATAGCGCCGACTTCCTGCTCTCATTGGGTGACACGTTCGGTGACGATCATACGCCAACAACCACAACAAGTAAGGACATGGATGATCTTCACCGCGACTACCTGCAATACCTCGGGAATATCTGTCACTCGCTGCCATTTTTCTTCTGCCTCGGTAATCACGAAGGCGAAATGGGCTACTACCTGAAGCAAAACGCCACGAGCAACATCGCCTATTGGGGAACGCTCTGGCGGAAGTTCTACTACGCCAATCCTTTCCCGAATGGTTTCTACACTGGCAATATGACGCGCGAGCCGAACGGTATCGACTATCCCGAGAACTACTATGCCTTTGAATGGGGCGATGCCTTGTTTGTTGTATTGGACGTTTACCGCGACTGCGATGTGAACGAGAAGCCGCAGAACTGGGACTGGACGCTTGGAGAGACGCAGTATCGCTTCCTGAAGAACGCTCTCGAAAACAGCACCGCTAAGTACAAGTTCGTCTTCGCGCATCACACACGCGGTCAGGGACGCGGAGCCGTCAACACGGCGAAGGGGGCTGAGTGGGGTGGCTATAACAACAAGGGTGTGTACGAGTTCGACAAGTTCCGTCCGGGATGGGGCTTGCCGATCCACCAGCTGATGGTCAAAACAGGCGTCAATGTCTTCTTCCAGGGTCACGACCATCTTTATGCCAAAGAGGAGCTTGATGGGCTTGTCTATCAGGAAACACCAATGCCATCTGACTCTACCTATGAGATCGGAGTTCTTGCCAACGCCGATGCCTACACCGACGTAACGATGCGCGGTACGGGACATCTGCGCGTGCGCGTATCGGATGCCGGCGTCGTGGTGGACTTCGTTCGAGCTTACATGCCAAAGGATACCGTGGGTGGTGCAAACAAGAATGGAGACGTCGGCTACTCCTATACCGTGAAGCAGCGCGCGGTATCGGTTGAAGATGACGCGTCCGCCGGTAATTGTTTGATCGCACCAAATCCGGCTCGCGAAACGCTGAACATCCTCGCACCAACAACCTCACCGGTGGAGGTAACGATCATCAACATCCTTGGTGAGATCGTTCTTCGTTCCAATTCCACGTCCATCAATGTTGCCTCGCTTCCGTACGGACTCTATGACGTGGCTGCCCGAATCGATGGATCAACGACGCGCCAGACGATCATGATCGGAGGACGATAATGAAGATGGCCATTGCCCTGTTTCTCCTCTGCGTAACGCTGGCCTCAGCTCAGACGCTTCAACATCGCGAGATGCTCGGTAGGCCAACCGACACCTCAATATTGGTGCAGGCGATTCCAAATGATAGCGCTCAGGTTCGTGTTCTCTACGGCACAACGTCCGGTGCTCTCGATAAGCAGACCCAATGGAGAAAGGTCGGTCCCGGAGAGCCGGCAAACATTTCACTCTCACCATTGATACCGAACACACGATACTACTACCAAGTGGTCTACCGTGCCAATCAAGAAAGTGCCTCGACCACACGTCCGGAATACACCTTTCAGACGCAGCGGGCCAAAGGAGCCCCTTTCACATTCGTGATCCAAGCCGACCCGCATCTTGATGAGCAGAGCGATACATCTGTTTACCTCCGCACACTGCGCAACGAGCTGGAAGACGAGCCGGATTTCATGATCGACCTTGGCGACATTCTGATGTCGGATAAACTGACGAATGCCCAGAAGAAGGTTCCTCGCGATACAATCACCTACCGTGCACATCTGCTCCGGTCATTCTACGAAGAGGCATGTCACTCTGTGCCGCTCTTCATCACACTCGGCAACCATGAAGGCGAAGCCGGATGGCTTAACAACGGCACCGCTGAGAACGTACCGGTGTGGGGCACGATCGACCGGAAGAAGTACTTCGTGAACCCAGAGCCGGATGGCTTCTACACAGGCGATACGGCGAGCTATCCGTTTGTTGGACGTCGAGGCGCCTACTACGCATGGGAATGGGGCGATGCACTCTTCATCGTCATCGATCCGTACTGGTTCACAAAGCCCAAGCCCGATTCTCTGAATGGTTGGAGGTGGACTCTTGGCAGGGAGCAATACGAATGGCTGCGCGCGACGCTTGCCAAGAGCACGGCAACCTTCAAGTTCATCTTCTCGCATCAGCTGGTAGGGGGCGACCCCGAAGGACGCGGCGGCGTGGAGTTTGCCGATCTCTATGAATGGGGCGGAAAGAATCTCGATAGAACCGAAGGCTTTGCAAAGAACCGTCCGGGCTGGGAAATGCCCATCAAGGACCTGCTCAAGAGACACCGCGTGAACGTGTTCTTCCACGGACACGATCACTTCTTTGGCAAGCAGGAGAAGGACTGCCTGATCTACCAGGAAGTTCCACAGCCAAGCCACACCAACTTCTCCGGCGCAGGTCAAGCCGTCAAGTACGGATATCTCGAAGGGATCATCCTTCCCAACTCCGGTCACATGCGTGTGAATGTGAGTCCTGCGGCCGTGAAGATCGAATACGTGCGCAGCTATCCGCCGAAGAACGAAGCGGGTAATCGCAAGAACAAAGATGTGTCCGCCTCGTACATCATTGGTGCAAAGAACTGCTACGATTCGGTGTCGACAGGCATTCCGATCTTTTGGAATACGGACTACCTCGAAGAGCACGTCTATCCCAATCCGTCAGCTGAGCAGATGTCCATCGCCTTTACGCTTCCGAAGCCTGACGTCGTGTCGATCGACATTGTTGACGGTCAGGGGGCTCTTGTGCGCACCCTCGTGCGCCAGACACCTGTGGACGGTGGACGCTATACGGTGATCTGGGACGGCATGACCGATACCGGTGCACCAGCGGCAGCGGGAACATACCGATACGTGTTGCGTGGCACGGCCATCGGTGGTGCGTCAGGCACACTTGTTCGCATGCGCTGACGCACCACGTGGCTCGTGAACCTATCGGTACGTGTTCAGAGTCGAACGCGTAGCGTCGTGACGATGTTGCGGCCGGGCGCTGAGATGCCTGAGCCCGCCGGACGATACTGGAGGTCGAAGAGATTCTCAACGGCCAGTTGCGCCGTTAGCATTGATGTGACGTCGTAGGCAGCTCGCA
>VEQR01000050.1 GCA_018883125.1 Candidatus Kapaibacterium sp. | reverse complement strand
ATCAGTCATCAGTCATCAGTCATCAGTCATCAGTCATCAGTCATCAGTCATCAGTCATCAGTCATCAGTCATCAGTCATCAGTCATCAGTCATCAGTCATCAGTCACTTGGATCCCTGCTTTCGCGGGGATGACGGCGTTAACTCTCCCTCGTTCTTCGTTTCGGCCCTCGTTGCTTCAACTTCGTCTGTGTTGCTTCGACGAGTTCGAGGGTTTCGACAAGGTCCTGCTGGTCTTCGGACAGCACCAGATCGATCATGCGTTTTTCCGTGTTGGCCTTTGCGATGCGTACGCGCACGAGTGAGCCATATCGGAAGAGGCGTTTTGTGCGTCGACCATAGATGCGCATGCGCTGTTCGTCGAAGATGTAGTAGTCATCGCCGATGTCGCGGATATGCAGAAGGCCTTCGATCATGAGATCTTTGATGGTGATGAACACGCCGAAGGTTGCCACTCCGGTCACATATCCGACGTGGTCGGAGCCGATATGCTCACGAGCAAGAATGGTCTGCGCCAGCTTTGTTGAAGCCCTCTCGGCTTCGACGCTTGCCCGTTCGGTTGCGGAACATTGATCTCCCGCATAGCTGACAATCGTCTCCAGCTGACGCAGGCGGCGCGCATCTGGTTGCCCCTTGGCATACTCTTTCAAAAGTCGGTGCACCACAAGGTCGGGATAGCGTCGGATCGGTGAGGTAAAGTGAGCATAGTCCGAAAAGCCGAGTCCGTAGTGACCAATGTTGAAGTCCGCATACACGGCCTTGGCCATGGAGCGCAGCAGCAGTGTGTTCACAACGGGCTGCTCTGCACGGCCCTGTGCCTGACGTAGGATGGCGTTGACGTTGGAAGGGGCGAGCTGACCACTTGGTACGTCGAAGCCGAGTGTTCGGATGATACCGATTGCCGAGGTGATCTTCTCCTTATCGGGCTGATCATGCACGCGATACAGATAGGGCGGCACGTCCCGCCACTTCCATCGCTTCTTCAGTTCGTGCAGATGTTCGGCAACAGTACGATTGGCCGCGAGCATGCATTCTTCAACGAGCGAGGTGGACTCCGTTCGGCGTTTTACCACGGCCCTGACGGGCATTTTCGCCTCATCAAGAAGGAACTTCACTTCCTCTGTTTCAAAGTCGATGCCCCCTGACTTCATGCGCCGCGTATAGAGCGCATCTGCTAGCTGTCGCAGTCGACGCAGCAGGTCTGCGTGGTCGCCATCCTCACCAAGAATGATGCGCTGCGCTTCATCATACGTGAAGCGCCGGGCACTCTTGATCAGTGTTTCTTCAATCCGATATGACTGCCGCACTCCCGCCGATGTAAACTCCATAAACACGGAGAAGGCGTTACGGGGCTTATGGGGCACAAGAGAACAGATGTTGTTGGACAGATGCTCGGGCAACATCGGAACAACACAGTCCACAAGGTAGGTGCTGTTGCCGCGCTCCAGCGCCTGCTTATCGAGAGCCGAGCCCTCCGGCACGTAGTGGGAAACATCGGCGATATGAACGCCAAGTTCAACATTTCCGTTGTCGAGCTCCGTCAGCGACAATGCATCGTCAAAGTCGCGAGCATCTTCCGGATCGATCGTAATGATCGTTATCGAACGAAGGTCGGTCCGCTGATGCGGTGCTTCGTCTGCAGGCTCGTCGTGACGCCGCGCGTCTGCTTCAACCTCCGGTGGAAAAGACGTGGGGAGGCGGAACTCTTTGAGAATAGCAGCGAACTCCACTGATGCCGAACCCGACGTGCCGATCACTTCCGTCACGACTGCCTCCGGGGCCGCGTTGTCATGCGTCCACCTGGCAAGTGTGCCCACGACCTTGTCGCCCGGGCGAGCCCCCTTCAGATTAGCGTCGGAGATGAGAAAGTCCACGTGATACTTATTGTCATCCGGGATCAGATAGGCAAAGCTTCCATCGTAATCAATGGAGCCCGTGATCACGTGTTCCGCGCGGGCAACGATCTCTACTACTTCGCCACGGGGCTTGCGGCCCGGCGCCTGGGCATGCAGACGCACGCGAACCGTGTCTCCATCAAGGGCTGTTGCCATGTCGTGACGTCGTACATGGACAACAGGAACGGAGGATTCCTCGGTGCGCACCATGCCGTTGTCATGATACATCGAGAACGTGCCAAGAAGCGTACCTTCGGCTTGTTGTGGCAGGCCAAAACGTCGTCGACTCATGCGAACGATCACTCCTTCCTCGGCCATCTGCTCAAGGAGCGATCGCAGGTACTCGTAGTCATCGGAGCCCGCACGCAAATGCAGGTTCTTCGACAGGTCGAGCAACTGCATGGGAACCATTGCCGAGGCAAGCGCCTCAAGAACTTCAGCGCGCAGGTTGCGGATCTCGGTGAGTCGTTTCATCGTGCAATATGCGCAGATGTTAAGCGTTCGATGGTACGCTCAAATCCCGTAGAATCGCACGATGAAATTCACCACCATCTTTTTTGTGCTCATGCTTGGCCTCGGAAGCGCCGTCCTTGCGCAGGATGCCAGCGAGTGGTTTGGCAGGGGGCTCAATGCGTTCAATCGTGGAGACTACACCGAAGCGGTCACATCGTATACGCATGCAATTGAACTCGACAGTGGGGCAGCACCGGCATGGTACAATCGCGCTGCCGCATACATGCGGTTGAAGCAGTTCGCCGATGCGCATGACGATCTCGACCGCTGCCTGAAGCTCTTTCCCGGTGCAGTGAACGTGAAGATGCAGCGGGCAATTGTTCGTGCAGAGCTTGGACGCACCACCGAAGCGCTCGATGATGTCGGCGATATCATTCGTCATGATTCAACGCTACCCAAAGCGCGACTGCTTCGCGGACGAATCCTGTTAGTGACGCTTCGTGATACCGTGCGGGCGTGCCGAGAACTTCGCGCAGCGCTTGCTCTGGGAGACAGCGTGGCACTTCGATACATGAAGGGGGCGTGCCAGTGATTGGTCGGTTGTTGTTTGCCGTTCTTCTTACCGTTGCGTTTGGTCAGCCCCTTGCTCGTGCGCAGTCAGCGCCTCAGATTCACACGGACTCGATCGTTGCCGAGTATATCGGCAACAATGCACGGCCCCGCTGCGTTATTCGTGGCATCTTCATTGATGGACGGGTTGACACGGTTCGGGCATCGCTGCGAACTTCCACGATCCGGACCACCAGTGGTGGGTACTCCAGATACAAACCCGTCATCGATTCCGTTTGGCTTGTTCCAATCGGAAACGATCGACACGAAATGCTGGTACGTGTGCGACTGACGGGTCAGCGCATTCCCTTGCCCTCGCGTGCGGTGCGTGGCGTTGTGCGACTGATGGTTGGAGCTGCCGTGTGGAATGGTGATGACTGGGCCTCGAGCGCTAGTGAGGAACTCGAGGTGCCCATAGCCAACGTTGAGATTCCGCGACCGATCATGACCATCTCCGGCATGGTATCGCAACGACTGAAGAACTCTCCACGAGCACTTGAGTTCGAGATATCCGGTATCGGCCTGACCGTCCCTATCCCCGAGGTCATTGCCGGACGCAGAGACGTACGTCACTTCGATATCGATGTTGTCTCGGCCACGATTGAGGACAGTTCACTTGTCACGTCGGACCCGGACAACGATTCCCTTCGTAGTGCTCGAGTAACGGCTCAGTATGATCCCGTAAAGGGGCTCATCCTGCGCGGTACGATCACGTCTCCCGGCGCACGCCCGGGCTCAAAGGTCTCCGAGCTGAAATCTGCCAAGCTCACGCTGATGGTGCGCGCACGATTGCGCTGCAGAGGCGACGTTGGACCATTTCGAATGCGGCTCGTCGAGGTCGAGCTCTGAACGCTCTCTCAGAGCACTATCTGAAGATCAAAGAGCTACGGTATCGGTGCATCTGGTAGTACATGCCCGATGGCAAGGGGCTGAGTGCCAGATCACGGATCGAACCGCGGAAGACGTGCTGACCGATCAGCGTGTAGATGTCTACGACGTCGGCATCAGAAGGAGTCAGGTCTTCATGATCATCGATCACCGAGCTTGGGATCATCATCGCACGAAGTCCGTCCCACATTGAAGCGCGTCCGCCGTCGTAGCCAAGTGCCCAGAATCCTACGCCGCGAAGCCCCTTGCTCCTGATATGTCGATACTTCGCATCAAGCGATAGGGAATCGTCGATCCACGTTTGCTTGATCACGCCTGAGGCGGCGTCGTTGAACCATGAGACGCGTGTGAGTTCATCATGAAGACGAGAGCTCATGCCGTTGAGGTTGAATGCACTGCTGTAGGTTGGCGTGGACGACGTGGTGCCGGACACAACACTCGCCTTTCGAGCCGTGCTGGAAACCGTCCACGTGCGACCATACAGTGGCACGCCAGCAACAAGCCGCTCGGGTTCGACGCCGGCCGAAAGATGGGCATCGATCGATCGTGTGAGGTTATAGGTCTCTGCCTTAAGCGGCGCTACGGGTCCGGCTGTGGTGCTGCCCGACCAATAATAGTCGTAGCCCATGATGACGAGGAAGTCGGCGATACGTGAAAGCGTTGCGTAGTCCCATGACGAGTTCCAGTCTACCGAAGGCGTAGCAATGGTGATCTCTTTCTGCGGCAAGGCGGCGCGCAACGATTGGATGAACGACACCATGTTGGCACGTTGCGACGAAGGAAGACTCTCAAAGTCGATGTTGACTCCGTCGGCCTGACGAAGTTCCAGAGCGCTGACGATGTCGCTGACGCATCGCGCGCGCCGTGTGGATGACGACAACAGGGCGCGTAGTTCGGCCGAACCAAAGCACGTTATGGTCAGGTGTACCTTCAGCCCCTTGCCCTTGGCCCACGTGACGATACTGGTGGACTTCCATTGATCCGTTGAACCAAGGGCACCGGTTGAAGTATCTACACCCACGCTGAACCACGCGATATGCGTTAGCAGCTCGGTCTTGATCCCACTGGTGGCAGACGCACTGATCCAGTATGGGAACCAACCATAGACGACGTTGAAGGGGGCTCCCATCAGGCGATCCGGCGGCGGTGATGCATCCAATTCCGGCAGTTCGTCCTGCGCATGCCGGTAGGAGTCGATAGGATGCTGTCTCGTGGCGTCGGCATGGGGGCTATCACTCGGAAGGTCCTGAGCAGAGCAGATGCCCGTTATCAGGTGGAAGCTGAAAGCGCAAATGGACACAAGCTGGAAGCGTCGATTAAGCGACAGCATACGGCGGATCCTCGAAAAAGGAAGTACTACCGATCGGTATCACCCGAGCGGAGATGTCGTCGAATCACCAAGCTACAAATCAAATAACTGCCAATGATCAGCAATAGCCATCCCCAGAACACGCTTGGCAATGGAACAAAACCTAGTGCTGACGAGAGCGGCGAATAGGGGAGGACGATGGCAACCATCAGAACGATCAGTGACGTCAGTATGAGTGTAGTGCTGGGAATCGGCAATCTCCACGGAGGTCTTGACGATCGCAGAAGAAACACGATCAGCATCTGCGAACAGATCGACTCAACGAACCAGCCTGTGTGGAACAAAGCCGGATTAGCGCTCGCACCGAGCGGCCAGAACAGAAAAGCATAGGTAGCATAGTCGAACAGTGAACTGATGGGGCCGAACACCAGGATCGTCCGACGTACATCATCCATCGACCACTTTCTCGGATGCGTTAGCCACTCTCCGTCCACGCTATCGGTAGGGATGGCCGTCTGCGAGATATCATAAAGGAGATTATTCAGCATGATCTGCACTGGTAGCATCGGCAGAAAAGGGAGCAGGATACTAGCCCCAACTACACTGAGCATATTGCCGACATTGGAGCTTGCGGCCATGCGCAGATATTTCACAACATTTCCGAAGACCTTTCTTCCTTCGATCACACCATCATGCAGGACGGCAAGGTTCTGCTCAAGCAGGATGATGTCCGATGATTCCTTGGCAACATCAACCGCATCTTCCACGCTGATGCCAACATCCGCGCGACGCAGAGCGGGGGCATCATTGATGCCATCGCCGAGAAAGCCGACCACATGTCCATTGGCACGCAAGGCACTGATAACCCGCTCTTTGTGAAGGGGCGCGAGCTTGGCGAAGATGGTGGTGCGCTCGACGGCGATAGAAAGCTCTTCGTCGGTCATGGTGTCGATCTGCGAACCCAGCAATGAGCCTGCGGTTGGCAAGCCAACCGCTTGGCTGACGTACATCGTTACGGCAAGTCGATCGCCTGTGAGGATCTTGATATCAACATGCGATGTTGCCAGTTCCTCAAGGGCCACCATCGCAGAATCCTTGGGTGGATCAAGGAACGCCAAGAATCCTTCCAGCACCATGTTCGACTCGTCGGCTACGGTTATCTGCGCACATGTCGGCGGCATCACGCGTGAGGCAACAGCCACCACCCGAAAACCTTGCTCGTTGAGGTGCTCAGCAACGGAAAGTGCCGTTTGCGGCACCGTCGTACACGCAGAGAGTGTTTCCTCAAGAGCCCCTTTGCAGATCAACAGAGGGGGCTTCCCCGGCTGTTGTATCAGCACAGAAAGGCGGCGACGCTCAAAGTCGAACGGCTGTTCGTCGAGCTTCGTCCATGACTCTGCAGTCACCCGATTCTCCAGATGTTCATGGTCGAGAATTGCCTCGTCCATCAAATTCTTCATGCCCGATTCAAAGAAGCTGTTGAGATAGCCCAGCCAGAGCACATCTTCACTATCGTTACCATCGGGCCGCACGTGATGCAGAAGGATGATGCGACCTTGCGTGAGCGTACCAGTCTTGTCCGTGCAGAGCACATCCATTGCCCCAAGATTCTGGATCGCATTCAGCTGCTTAACGATCACCTTACGTCGGGCCATCGCTACGGCGCCTTTGGACAGATTCACTGTCACGATCATCGGCAGCATTTCTGGCGTGATGCCCACCGCAACCGCCGTGGCAAAGAGTAGCGCTTCGAGCCAGTCACCGCGCATGAGCCCATTGACCAGGAAAACCACAGGGACCAAAACGAGGATGATCCGTAGCATCAGCCACGTGAACGATCGAATACCGTTATCGAATGCCGTTGGGGGTCGCGTGGCCCGCACACGCGATGCGATTGAACCAAAGTACGTGTCAGATCCTGTTGCTAGAACCACGGCCGTGGCGTATCCGGTCTGGATCGTCGATCCCTGAAAGCACAGGCGAGGGTCATCAAGAGGCTCGTCGGCCGCAGATCCATTGGCAGACTTCTCAACTGGCACAGACTCGCCGGTAAGGATGTGCTGGTCTGCATGAAGATCCACTGATTCGATCAGCCGCACATCTGCCGGCACCATGTCACCGGCCGAAATCTGAACAATATCACCCGGCACAACATCTTCGATGCGCAGATCCTGCGGAGCCCCCTGTCGAATGACCGTTGCATGAACCTTGACCAGTTGTTGTAGTGCGGCAACGGCCCGCTCACTGCGGGTTTCCTGGAAATAGCGCAGCACGGAGCCAATGATGATCATCGAGGCGATCATGAACATGGCGGCGAGGTCGCCCGTGACGTATGAGACGATGCACAGGCACAGCAGCAGAATGTTCAGAGGGTTGCGTAGAATGTCGATGATGTGGACAAGCCATCGTGGTTGCCATCGCCGGTCTTGGCTGCTGCCTGCACGCGCGAGCAATCGTCGCCTGGCGTCATCCTCACTCAGCCCCCTGGACGATGTCCCGAGGTATGTAAAAACCTCTTCGATCGACATCTGCTGCCACGACCGTTTGGATGCATGCTCGTTCATCGGTGGCATGATACGCAATTGCAGAAGCATGTTTTCCACGGACGGTGATTTCCGCCATGTTCATGCCGTGAGGATACGTATGTTGTTGCCCGTGACGACCCTGCCACGGAACCCGGAACCATTGCGAATCGAATGCGTAAGCGTGCGACAATGGTGTCGGCACCTCCGGTCGTCCGATCTCAACCGACCGTGGGATCTACTTTTTCCGCCTGAACATCTGTACGCCGACCGATCGTCGTTTGAGATCGGCACACAGCGCGTTCATGCTTGCGTTGTGCAGGGCACAACGGTTATTGCTGTCTATGTCATCGCCATGCGCGATCGCACATCGTGTCTTATGGACGTGCGCTGCGTGCCTGAAGCCGACAGCCGATGGCCCGAGGCGATGCTCGAACACTGGGAAGGTGTAGCGACGGGGCTTGCGGCCGACGCAATGGTTGGTCCCGTTGGTGCATTTGCTTTTTTGACTGATGGCGTCGCTATCGATCAGGGTGGGGAAGCAAATAGTATCCACAATGCCTCCTATCCTCATACCATTGTTGACAGTTTGGTGCGCCGTGGGTATGTTCACGCCTGGTCTGGGGCAGTTTGGGGTCGGCACGGGAGCATCGACCCACCACATCGCGAACGAAACCCTCCAATTTCAGGGGTACGCAGGGGAACGTGGATGAGTATCGGTTCATCTGTCAGAGAGCTTGAGCGCGTGCTTTCGGCGTCGTTCGCGTCCTTGCCATGGCATCGGGGTAGCGGAGCCGGCACTCTTGCGCTGGCACGCGCATACGTGCCAGTGTACTCACCATCGCTTGCGCTGTTTGGTGAATCATCAGAGCAAACGGTTGGAGCAGTTCTGATGTATCGCGACGTTTCCTCGGTACCATCGCGCGTATACTCGTGGCCAAGAATCATCCAGCGTCTTTGGTTATGGGCCGCATCACGGCGTTCGAACGAGGTGCACGTGAATATCATCGGCATCATTCCCGAACATCGTGGCACAAACGTCGCAATGGCCCTGTTTGCAGCTGCACAGAGCGTCTTGCGTTCATCTTCCGGCGTGGTCACCTCGCTGGTTCGCACAGAGAATCGGTCATCTCAGATGATGTGTACCCGGGCCGGTCTGAGCCCCCTCGAACATCGAGTTGTCTTTCAAAAGGTCCTTTCAACCATTTCCAACTACTAGCGGAGAGCGAGAATGAACATTCTCATACGCTGTGTTTTATCAGCCCTTGTCCTGGCCGTCGTAGGCGTCCCGGCAATTGCCCAAGGCGTCCTGTCGGGCCGCATCACGGGTTCAAACGGTCAGGCAGTGCCGGGTGCATCTGTTACCGTGCGGATCAGTGATCCGTTGTCCACCCTCACAAAGGGAGGCTATTCCGATTCGCGCGGACGCTATTCCGTCAAGGGGCTTGCAGACGGCAAGTACACGGTTACCGTCAGCTGCATCGGCTACCAGAAGAGCGTCACGGAGGACGTGGAAGTTTCCGGCTCTGCAACGCTAATTGTTACGCTCACGGAAACGGCCATCGATATGGATGTGACCGTTGTGACGGCATCGCGCGTGCAGCAAAAGGCATCGGAGGCTCCGGCTTCGGTCACGGTTGTCGAGCCACGCACCATTCGTGAAGCGCCAAAGGCCACGCCGGTGGAGCACATTCGCGGACTCGCCGGTATCGACTACTCGCAGACGGGTATCGCGCAGCAAAACGTGAGCGTCCGTGGCTTCAATAACGTGTTCAGCGGCTCGCTGCTGACGCTTACCGACTACCGTCCTGCCGGTGTGCCGAGTCTTCGCGTAAACGTCGGATACTTTGTTCCTGCGTCGAACGAAGACATCGAGCGCATGGAACTTGTGCGCGGTCCGGCATCGGCACTCTATGGACCGAATGCCTCTCAGGGTGTGCTGAACATCATCACCCGTTCGCCATTCTCGTCTCAAGGAACAACGGTGTTCCTCGCCGGTGGTGAGCGCGGACTTCTGAACGCCGGCCTGCGTCATGCAGGTACGGTGGGCGACGACTTCGGATACAAGATCACGGGTCAGTACTTCGCAGCCGATGACTGGGTGTTTGAGGATAGTATCGAAGTCAACGCCCGCAAGAACGCCCTGCTCGTTCCGGGAGTCAACCCAGACACGGTGAAGATCGGTGACCGCAAGGGTAGCCGGCACGAACGATTCAATGTTGACGCCGGTGCATACTACATGCTTGGCGAAAAGACGATGGTGCAGATCAACGGCGGTATGTCGCAGGCTGTCAATACCATCGAAATGACGGGTCTTGGTGCAGCTGTCGGCCGTGACTGGCGCTATACCTACGTTAATGCGCAGCTGACGTCGGGTGATCTGTTTGCTCAGGTGTTCACCAACATGAGTGACGCCGGCAATACCTACTTCCTTCGCACGGGCAATCCGATCGTTGATCGTTCGACGCTGCTTGGCGGACGTCTTCAGCATGCCTATCGCGTCAATGACGACATTCGTCTGACCTACGGCGCTGACTTCTTTTCCACCAATCCGGTCACTGACGGAACCATCAACGGTGTGAACGAAGAGAATGACAATTACACCGAGATCGGTGGATACCTTCAGGCCGACTGGAAGATTACCTCGGATCTGTCAGCTCTTGGTGCGCTGCGCGTTGACCAGCATTCAGTGATCGGCGAAATGGTCATGTCGCCACGTCTTGCCCTTCTGTATAAGCTTGATGAGAACTCTTCGGTTCGCGCCACATTCAACACCGCATTTAGCAATCCAGGGACGAACGACCTGTTCCTCGACCTGCTGAGCGTTCGCGATGCATTTGGTCTTAGTGCCGCCAACCCACTCTTTGCCGTTGGCGTTTGGGGTGCATCAGGAGGCGCCAAGGGTTACACCTACAACCGAACAAACGGTGCTCTGAACTACATCTCGCAGTTTGATCCGTCGCGCAGCAACTGGATGCCAACGACCAATGTTGCCAACATGTGGCAGGCCGTTACGGCAGTTGTAACAGCCGATCCGCGCCTTGCGCCGCTGAAGACGCTTCTGGCTCAGCTTGTTCCTGCTCCAACGAACATCAAGGGAAGTCTTGGAACACTGAATCCGACAACGCGCACTTTTATCCCAACGACAGACGCTGCCGTTCTCGATGTTGCCAAGCTCCGCCAGACGAGCACGCAGACGATAGAGCTGGGCTATCAAGGAAAGATCTCAGACAACCTGCGTGTATCCGTGGATGTGTATCAGTCAACCGTTACCGACTTTGTTTCTCCTCTAAAGGTCGTAACGCCGAACGTGTTTCTCAATGCAGCTGACGTAGTGGCATATCTGAAGCCGATCGTCAAGGGGGCGCTTATCCAACAGGGCATGCCGGATGCGCAAGCAGATGCAACTGCCAACGCGGTCTGTCAGGCCTATGCAAGTGTTCCTGTTGGTACGGTATCTCCGAACGAAACTCCGCACAAGGGCGACATTCTTCTTGCCTACCGCAACTATGGTCAGCTTTCGTATTTCGGTAGCGACGCTGCATTTACGTATGAGCTTTCACCTGAATGGTCCGTCTCCGGATCGGCTTCATGGATGAGCCAGAACGTCTTTACCGGTGCCGATCTGAACGATGCTGACAGCACGGCCGAGATCGCGCTGAATGCTCCGAAGTACAAGTCATCGCTCGGCATCATGCACCGCAATGCTGACCTGGGGCTGAATGTGGGTCTGCAATGGCGCTGGGTGGACGGCTTTAAGATGAACTCCGGTGTATACGTCGGAGACGTCAATGCCTACCACATGCTCGATCTCACGGCACAGTATGCGATCCCGGGTGTTGATGGTTTGAGTCTGAACCTGACCGCCACCAACCTTCTTGATCACCGTGTGCAGCAGTTCATTGGTGCAGCAGCTATCGGACGCATGATTCAAGGACGCCTGACATTCACGTTCTAACGAACGTCGTCTCACCTTTTCACAGAAAGAGCCTCCATCGCCACATGGTGATGGAGGCTTTCTTTTTACTGGCTGATGAGAAGAGCCCCTTTCCAAAGGGGTACATCTTGCGGTGTGGTGATGACCACAACAACGACGCCTTCGGAAAGGGGCTGATCGAACTCCCACAATGAACCCGAAACGAGCGTTTTGGTTGCAATCAGGCGGCCGAGAACATCGTAGATGCTACAGGTTGAAGACTGCGGGCTCGTCCCCGTGATGAGAAGTCGTGATCGATTGGCCACTACGTGAATGAACGTGCCAATAGTTCCGTCTTCGGCGACCTTTGTTGCAGGGTCGGTTGTTGTAAACTCTGCCGTCGGTCCAGTTTGGCGGGCACCTTCTTTGGTGGTACCGACAACCCGCCAGAAATACTGCGTACGTTCCTTTAGACCCGTGTAGGCGGCCGTGCCGTTCGGAGCGCCGGTGATCGTCAGGACACTGCTTGTGAATTCCGGATCAGTGCAGATTGCGGCCTCGTAGCCTACGTATGAGTCCGAGACTGTGAAGCGCAGCTCACCTTGCGTCGGCACATTGCGGGCGCTCATTTCCGGGAAGGTCGGATGCAATCCAACATTGCCGGGAATGGAAGAGGTGATGAATCGTGCAGTATCCGACCATTGACTTGAGGATCGATCATTCGAGGCCATTGCGCGCCAGAAGAACGACGTCGATGGGGCAAAGCCACGCAATCGAACAGTAAATGACGTAACGGTGGTATCAATAACGGCCGTGCGCGGTGCGTCCTGACGAAAGACCTGCAGACGATACCGTGAAGCATCGGGTACCTGAGACCATGTAAAGTTGATGAAGCTCGTGTCACCAGCAACGCCGCTACCCTTAGGAGTTATAGTTGCCGGACGCATCAAGGGGGCCGTTGAGTACAATGTCAGCCGGTGAGTATCGGATGCCGGGCCTGCGCCATAGCGTCCAACAGCAGTGCAGTTCCAGACCATTGGGCGGTCGCTGGGCAGGTTGCCAACACGGGCGAATGATGTCTTGATGGCTGTATCGCGGAAGAGGATTGCAGAGTCGGACGCTGATCGAATCACCAGTGAATACCGGACCGCACCGGGTACTTTGTCCCAGGAGAAGTCGGTAGCTGACCCATTGGCCATCATGGCATCATCTACGGGAGCAATAAGGTCCGGCGCTGCTGGTGCGGTAAAGAGCCAGGCACGTTCAGATGAGCGCCCCTTGATCGAATCCCGGATGCCGTATACAACCCATGAATAAAGGGCATTCGGCTTGAGTCGACTTCCCGCGTTGAACGATTCCGTGTCGGTCGTGTCATCAATGGCTGGCACCTCGGCATCCGGCTCACCAACCACGATGCGGTATCTTTTAGCTCCCGTGGCCTTCGTCCAGCGAAATGATTGGTTGGGGAGCCACGCAACGGTGTCCTTACCTGTTGTCACCGGTGAGATGAGGGTGCTAACGCCAAGTTGCGTCGTGAACGAATTCGCGTAGGACCACGCTCCGGTAAGCGTCTTGGTCTTTCGGCGCACGCGCCAGTAGTATTTCCGATTATTTGCAAGGCCGGCAACCGAGGTTGACGCACCCGTGGTTGTCGTGATTATACGGCTCTGCGTAAATGCCGGATTGTCGGCGATCTCAACATCATACGACTCGACGATGGCCGCGGGGGTCCACTCAAGGGTGGGCAGCACACTCACCTCGAACGCACCATTGACGGGTGTTGACGGAAGGGGGTCAGAACATGCCTCGTAGGCGAGAAGATACTCGCCCGCCTGCAGCTGCTTGACGACGAATGTGCGCTGGTTGGCATCGAATGTGCCGTCGACTTGACTGAACGATCCTTGACCTTCCGTTGCGCGACGGAACAGCCGAACCTGAGTTGGGCTTTCGACGATCTTCATTGAGCCTGTTTCGAAAGACAGCTCACCGGTCACAGCGGTGGTATCCTCCATTCGGATCACCCATCTCATTGGCAAGATGAAACAGTGATCCTTCTTGGCAAAGCGGATGGCCTTTGGGGCATAGGGATGACGTTCAACAACGATGCCGGTGGGAGTAGTCACCGAGAGGATATTAGCCGAAATGTATGTGGTGCTGTCGGCCGTCTTGAAGAGCACGCGCCCCGTGGAGGTCGGCTTCTTGTAGAATCCACACATTCCGAGCTTTGTTTTGTGCACACGATAGGCACTTACTGCGGTGCCGGATTGATTCAGGATCTCGGCAACGATGCGACCCTCCGGAGTGAGTTCCTGTGCAATAATGGTGTTGGTGGCTGGTTCACGCACGTTTCCGAATCCCATCAACAGGTTGCCATTCTCCAGTTCTTCGATGCTGCCCATTGACGAGGCATAGACGGCTGGGGCAGGCACATATTCCCACGTCTTGGTGGCGATGCGAACCTGCACATTCAAGGAATACTCAACAACCCTGGAAGCGCGCGGCTCGGGCTTTAGGTTGCCGTTGTCAAACATCATGACCGTACCACGAGAGGTAACGATAACCGAGTGTTGATGGGAGAAGCCCGTAAAGCCCCCTGCCTGATCATTGGCAAAGGTGAATTGATTGCCCCGTGATTTTTGGCCGCCGAGCCTCCAGAGCACCGCACCATTTGTGCGACTAATGCAAATCACCTCGTCGGTATGACGGCAGGAGACGACCAGATTGCCGCTCAGGTCCCTGTCAATGGAGTTCACATGGATGTAGTCGATCCGCGACTGGGTTAGGTCGATGTCTTCGGTGGCATCGGTGACGTTGATATGATCGAGTGATTTCCACTCGAAGAGAAGAGTACCTTTGAAAGTACGTTCCTGGATGACTGCACCCAGGACGACGGCATTTGTGCGCCCACCAGTTACGATCTTCGAGAGATCGATTGTCCGCTCTTCTTCGCCGAGAATCACATACGATGAATCACTCCAGATTTTCCCTTCATGGAAGTCAGACCGATAGGGGGCGGTTGGCCTAAGGGTATCGATGATGGCGAGATTCTTGTTTCGGCGAATGAACGCTTCGAAGGTTCCACTTGTCAACGAGTGCACTAAGATCGTGTCGCCATAGGTCCGGATGTTTGCCGCTATACCGCCGTACGTTTTCCGGTTCACTTCGCCCGTATGATCGAGAAATCCGAATGTATCAAGAGAGTTGGGAACGAAGAGAAAGTATCCGGGAGCGGCAAAGCCGAGCTTTTCAACCGACATCGCCGGAAAGCGCTGAGCGGAAGCCGGCAACCACAACAATAGCGCCATCAAGCAAAGAACATGTTCTCGGCGCACATGTTGGTAAAAACAGAATACACTCATGCTCGCATAAACACCTGTGTGGCCGAATTGTTACATGATGTGCCTCAATCCGATTCAACGAATGCGATTCATCGGACGAATGACTGTTTACCTGGTGAGGCTGTGTGGATGCTTAGCCGATGTGTTCGCTAAATTGTGAAATGCTTCAACGTCAGTGCGTCACAACGAGGGTACCGGTGATTGTGGCTCTTTGGGCCCTTGGGTGGTCGTGTCTCCAGGCGCAGCAGCCCGTGCAGCCACTGGAAGTAGATATCCGCAGTTTTACCTCGCCGGGATATCTCATGGCAGCCCCCTTGCAGCAGGATACGCTGCTGCTTGTTGACGACTATGGTCGACCATTGTTCCAGACGCGCGTCGGCCTACATGCAAATGGTCAGGCATACGGCAGCCGGTACATTACCCATTTCGCCGGCGCAGGACGCGAGCGATTCTTTGTGCGACGAGATCCATTTCTCCGCGCTATCGACACGTTCCGCATTCAGGGGGCGGGCGATGTTGATTTTCATGAGGGTAAAGTCTGGACAGACACCTCCTTCATTCTCCTCGGCTCGGATTTTGTCAAGCTGGATCTCTCCTCAGTTGTGCCGGGCGGCCAGAAGGATGTGACGGTCGTCGTCGGCGTTATCCAAGAGCAAACATTCGACGGCCGGGTTGTCTTTGAATGGCGCTCACTCGATCACATACCTGTCACTGATGCAACAGAGGACGTGGACCTTACGCAATCGTACGTCGATTACATTCACATCAATTCCCTCTGGCGAGAACCCGACGGCAATCTGCTTGTTTCGTGCAGGCATACAGACGAAATTCTGAAGCTCGAGCGTTCCACAGGAAAGGTTCTGTGGAGGTTCGGGGGAGGCGCTTCCCGGCATCGGGAGTTCACTATCCTTGATGACACTACTCATGGTTTCGTCGGGTTTTCTCACCAGCATACGGTGTGTCGGACGTCACGCGGAACGATCCTGATGCTCGACAATGGTAATCTCAAACCCGAGCCGATTAGGACTCGAGTTGTTGAGTATGAGCTTGACGAAGTGGCTCGCACAGCGCGCGCGATTTGGCAATATGAGTTGGAGACGGACCAATACATTCGGTCGATGGGTAGCGTTCAAGAACTGGAAAACGGCCACCTTATGGTAGGCTTTGGCAATGATCCCGGCAGAACGATAGCTCAGGAGATCGATCGTGAACGCGGCGTTGTTGCTTCATACCAAACCAATGACGGTCGAAGTAATAACGCCTATCGTGCTCTCAAAACGACCATTGGGATGGTGGGAATAGTCGATACAATCACCGGCACCGGTGTTGTTGAATTTGCCGATCGGGACAGTACGACAGGTGTTTCTTTGGTCATCGACTCTGCTACCGTGAATGTAGTCGTTGCCACGGAGCGCCATAACTTCCTGCCGCCGTCGCCCACCTTTTCTGCAAGGCCTCCGGAGCACCTTTTTTCGATGCGGCTTGTTCTTCGGTATCTCGGCGGCGATACGTCATGGCGAATTCTCAGCGGACGCAGCCACGTTGATACATCGGTCGTTCAGTTTGGCGTCCGGTACGACGATGTCGTCTGGTTCGGCAGAGACACGGTTGGTAGGGGGCTGTTCAGACCTCTGAAGGTTGCCTACAACGCTGGCAGCGGACGATTTGAATTCGATCACATCCTTCGTGGGGAAATCGTAGCGGGCGTGGATGTACTTCCTTCACCAGTTCCATTAAGCCCCCTGCCGGATGAAACGGTTGCAGCTTCTCTTTGCGAGTTTCGGTTGCGTCTGCCCATCGGAATTCGCGAATGTGAAGTTGTCATTCTGAATGACGGAGGAACGGATCCTGTTCTGTCGAGGCATATAGTGGCCGACACGACAGGTGTCGTCGTTTGGTACTGTGATTCATTGTTGCCCGATACGAAGTACCAATGGAGTGCTTCGGCAATAGGGAGCGTGAGTGCCAGTCGCCCTAGTACACCTCAACGTTTTTCGACTAGTTCACGGTCAACTGAATCGCCCGTGACCGAAGCAGGCGGATCAACGATGAACCTTCCGACGGGGCAGACCAAGGTTCGCTGGACCACATCAGACGGAGTGAAATCTGTCATTCAATGGATCTCTCCCAAACCACGGGGCGGCGTCGGAGTTGACTTTGCGCAGGCGACCACTGATACACTCGATGAAGGTGTAGTGGAGACATCGTTTGATGTACCATCACCTGGAGCGGCTGTGTATTGGCGTGTTTGTGCCTTGGCCAATGATCGGTGCTTGCTGTGGTCTGACACTCTCGGCCTTTGCACGGCACCTGCGCCCGAACAGGCAATGATTCCCATCAGCCCGGCTATTGGTGAGCGGAATGTCTCAACCTCAAGGGCAAAACTGCGGTACACAGTATCAGGGACAAACAACCAGTACGAGGTTCTTCTGAGCAGGGGGCTTGCCGATCCCGCCCCACGCCGAAAGATTGCTGACTCCGTAGGGTTTGTGACTTTCGATAGTCTGCTACCGAGTACTCGATACTTCTGGAGAGTTATTGAAAAGACAACGTACGCCGATACCGGGGCACTGGGGATGTTCACAACTGGTAGCGAAACCAGCACAGTGGAGTCCTCGACTTCGCGAGAATTATCGGTGTTGTGTCATGGACGGCAGGTGCAGATCGAGGCACCGTTTCCTATTGTAGAACTGCGATATGTTGATGTCTTGGGACGGATTACTGCAATCGTTCAGCAAGATCAACGCCTGGAAAATGGGCGGGCTACCTGCTTGTTGCCAGAAAGGACTGCACCAATGATTGGACTTTTGATCATTGATGACCAGGGTAGGTGCACTTATCGATGGTTGAACTGCAACATCTAGTACCTGTTTCATTATTCTCGAGAGCCTTTTGCTAAGTAATCGATCGGTTTGGATTACGTAGATATACTTCCAGTTTCGCAGTGAAACAATTCGAGCCTTTTTGACGCCGTCAATGTTAAAAAAGATGGGATTGCGAAATCCTTGCGGTTACGTACATTCGGAATTCGTTTAGGCGAGTTTAAGCAGACACAGCCTCGCCGCATGTCCTCAACGGAAAGTGCTACACACTCAAACATCATTCAAAGGATCACCCATGAGCCGACAGTTTCTCTGTTCGTGCATCTTCGCGTTTTTGGCATGCATTGCCAGCGCGCAGGCGCAGGTTGACATTCGAATCAACACAACAAACGGCAGTTACCCGTCAGAGGTAGGCTGGCAGATCATCAACACCGCCACGAACACGACGGTGCACTGCTGGACACCGTATTCAGGTGCGTTGCCGAACAATCTCACCATTAATGTACCCGCAAGTACATATCAGATTCGTGCTTTCGATGCGTTCGGAGATTCGTGGAATAATGCAACGCTCACAATCACGGCAGTAGCAGCCGGCACGACACTCTTTACCGGCACGTATTCGACTTCGGGTGGCCAGCGTCCTACGTGTCCCGGTCCTACAACCCCGCTTAATGTCAATCAGAATATTGGAACTTTCGTCGTGTCGGTGCCTTGCGTGGCACCAACGATAACGGTTCAGCCACCAACCACTGTCACGTCGTGTTCGGGTCTGCCACTTACCCTGACGGTGTCATCAAACCTGACCAACGGCACATGGGAGTGGTTCCGTGACACAATCAGCCTTGGCGTTCGTACCACTCCAACGCTGACAATCCCAAGCACCACGGTGAATGATGCCGGTGTGTACCGTTGCGTTTTGCGTGATAACTGCAACCCGGCCACGGCAACAACGACGTCTGGCTCGGCACGTGTGACGATCATCGGTGCACCGACCATCACCGTCACACCATCATCTCCTCGCGTTGTCTGTGAATCGGGCAATGACACCCTCCGCCTGCGCGCCACCGGTGGCGGCCGCACGTTCCAGTGGTTTAAGGACGGCGTGGCTATTGCCGGAGCAACAGATTCGAACCTTGTGATCCTTAATGCCCAGGCAACAACGGCTGGCAACTACACTTGTACGGTTTCCGGAACATGTTCGCCAAGCACAACCAGCGCTCCGATTGCCGTGTCAGTGGCCATCAAGCCACGCATCACGCGTCAGCCGACGGGTCTTGACGTTTGCCCGGGAACGGATAACACGATTTCTGTGGCTGCTGTTGGCAACAACCTTGCCTATCAGTGGTTCAAGGATGGCCAGCCGGTGACCAATCAAACAAGCGCTTCGATCAGCTTCAACAAATATGACTACTCGATGAACGGGCAGTATTACTGTCTTGTTACCTCGGCCATCGCAAATCCGAACAACTGCGTCATCAG
>VEQR01000130.1 GCA_018883125.1 Candidatus Kapaibacterium sp. | reverse complement strand
GGCAAAGACGAAGACCTGACGCAAGAACCCGAGATGATCAAGGCCTTCCGCGATACGTGGGAGCTGGGGATACACTCGTACCTGACGTACCTGCGCGACCGCCTGCTGCTTGCTCGCGAACTGCTGAGCGAGACAGGTAGTGTGTTTGTGCAGATTTCAGATGAGAATGTGCACCACGTGCGCGAGCTGATGGATGAGGTGTTTGGGGTGGAGAATTTTGTGTCGCTTGTACCTTTCGCAAAGACGACAAGTAGTTCATCTGCCACCAACCTCTCTGTCATCTGCGATTACATCGTCTGGTATTCTCGAAAGAGCTCGAACCTTAAGTACAGGCAGCTTTATCAGGTAAAGTCAATCGATGGAACTGGAGCGGTCTCATACCGTCGTATGAGGGATGCGGCTGGGCGTTCATATTCAACAGGTGAACTCAGCATAACATCTATAAGTGATGAGCTAGCCGGAGTGAGATTGTACACACCAGATAACATTACTAGCTCGCGACCGGCTGGTATGGGAGATGTATCACAGTTTGAATATCATGGTTTGATTCACTCTCCTGGAAGAGGAACTTTCAAAACAGATAGTCGTGGCCTTATGAGACTCGGAAAGGCAGGTCGGCTAGAGATTGCGGGATCCTCAATTCGATACTGTCGCTTCTTGGATGACTTTGAGGTTTACCCTATTGCAGGTCTATGGACTGATGTAATGCTTTCGAGTTTCTCAGAGTCGAAAGCATACGTTGTTCAGACCTCACAAAAAGTCATCGAGCGCTGTCTCCTCATGACCACCGACCCCGGCGATCTCGTCCTCGACATCACCTGCGGTTCTGGTACAACGGCTGTGGTTGCAGAGAAGTGGGGACGCCGCTGGATGACGTGTGATACGTCACGTGTGGCCATTACGTTGGCAAAGCAGCGACTCATGACGGCATCGTACGACTACTTCGAACTGCGCTATCCCAACGAAGGTCTGCGCGGCGGCTTCATCTACGACACCGTGCCGCACGTAACGCTCAAGAGCATTGCCAACAATGCCGAGATCGACATGATCTACGAGCAGATGCATCCGGCAATTGAGCAAGCGCTTGATACCTTGAATGCAGCACTGCAGAAGGATGCCGTTGGCATACCGTTTCTCGTTACCGAAGGCGTCCGCAAGAAGAAATCCATCACCCTTGGTGGCACCGAAGCGTTGTTCGAATGGGAAGTACCCTTTGACCTTCCCGCTGACTGGCCTGCGGCAGCGCCAGCCCCCTTCACTGCCTTCCATGAAGCGCGCATTGCCATGCAGAAGGCCATGGATGCAAGCATTGCGGCGCATGCAGACCAGGAAGTGTTGTATGACAAGCCGCTGGTGAACAAGAAGAAACTGCGAATAACCGGACCTTTCACCGTAGAAGCCGTACCGTTTCCGTCGGTTCTCTCGATCGACGATGCCCCCTTGCCTGTTGAGCCCGATGCATCGTTGGCGCGGACGGGCGAGACATCGCGGCAGACCATGTGGCGCGACGAACTGCTTAAGACCGGTGTGCGTGGCAAGGGTGGCCAGCGGCTGGAGTTCTCGTCGATGGAGACCCTTCCCGACCTGCGCTACATCCACGGCGTGGCCACCATCAAGGATAGTGGCGACCGTTTGCTGGTAAGCTTTGGTCCGGACCATGCTGCCCTTGAGCAGCGTCAAGTCGAGCAAGCCATCATCGAGGCACGTCGATACGGACCCGGCTTTGCCTACATCCTGTTCTGTGCCTTCACCTTCGACCCCGAGGCCGCAAAGGACATCGACGAAGCCGTCTATCCCGGCGTCAAACTCCTGAAGGCGCAGATGAACACCGACCTCTTGACCGAAGACCTGAAGAAAGGTGGCAAGAGCAACCAGAGTTTCTGGCTCATGGGTCAGCCCGACGTTGACGTCCGCCAGCTCAAGGACGGTAAATACGAAGTTGAGGTTCGTGGCTTCGACTACTTCGACACCGCCACCGGCGAGCTCAAAAGTGGCGGCACCAAGATCATTGCCATGTGGATGCTCGACACCGACTACGACAATCGGTCGTTGTTCCCACGTCAGGTCTTCTTCCCCATGGCCGGCGACAAAGACGGCTGGAACAGGCTCAAGAAGACCATCCGTGCTGAGCTCGACGAATCCCGCATTGATGCGTTCCACGGAAGCGTCTCGCTCCCATTTGAACTTGGCGACTACAACCGCGTCGCCGTCAAGATCGTAGACGATCGCGGCATCGAGAGTCTGAAGATCGTGGAGGTGGGGTAAGACTTCTATGATTACCGAGCACGAACTGCGATCAATCATTACGTCGGGAGAAACTCTTGATGTTGAGTTCAAGGGAGAGTCGCGTGCGCAGTTAAACGACAATGATATCGTCGAAGCCATAGTCTGTCTTGTAAATGGTGGAGCACAGAAAACTCGTTATCTAGTCATCGGTGTGGAAGATGATGGAACGATTACGGGAGCCAGGAAACGTCATGGTTCTGTGACCGACGCCTCAAAGTTGCAGGGAATGATAGCTGCCAGAACCAGACCTGAACTTAGTACGAATGTGCATGTCGTATACATCGACGATGTGGAAGTTATTGTGATCAAGGTATATGGAGTTGGACACCTTACAGGTACTTCTCATGGTAAGTTCATGAGGAGAACCATGGGTGGTGATGGAAAGCCCATGTGTGTGCCGATGGATGTATCTGCGATCAACTCATTCAATGTAAACTTTGGAGGTCTGGACGCATCTGCAAGCGTTGTGCAGGGGGTTGTTTGGAACGACCTTGACCCCGTAGAGTTCGCTAGGTACAGACAGTTTATCGAAAGCGGTAGGGGCGATCAGTCGTTACTCGAATTGGATGATCTAGAACTAGCGTTAGCATTAGGGGCGGCCAGTCGTCAGGACGGAGTGGTTCATGTGCACGCAACGGGACTGCTGGTTTTTGGAAAAGCGTCTGCCCTTCGAACATTTATTCCGAATCATGAGGTTGCGTTTCAAGTTTTCTCAGGCACTGATCTTGTTGTCAACCAGATATCGAACCATCCAATTCTTCGAGCTTTAGAAGAAACAGAACGAATGTTTGCGGCGAGGAATACAGAGTCCGAGATCTTTGTTGGTATGCAGCGAATCGGTATTCCGAACTTCTCCTCACGCTCGTTTCGAGAAGTGGTAGCAAACGCAATTGTGCACCGTGACTACTTGCTACGCGGTGCGGTGAACATTCAGCTTGTAGACGATATGTTGACCGTCTCTAATCCTGGTGGATTCCCAGATGGCGTACATCAAGGGAATATTTTGGTGACACCACCTAGGCCACGAAATCCGAGACTGGCGGACGTCCTAAAAAGGGCCGGGATCGTTGATAGGACTGCACGTGGTATTGACACGATTTACCTAGAGCAGTTGCGAAATGGTAGACCGGCACCGAGCTACGAGCAGTCCGACCAACATTCTGTTGTTGTGAAGATACCTGGCGGGAATGTCAGAGTTGGATTCGTGACGTATCTGACAGAGCGCCAAAATTCCGGAAGGCCTTTGACACTCGATGATCTTTTGGTGCTCAATCAACTGTTTGAACTTCGTAAGGCCGACACTAAGAGTCTGGCAACAAGTATCCAAAAAGCAGAGCGTGAAACACTTTCAGTTCTGCATCGACTCGTTGAGCAAGGTGTTGTCGAAGACCGAGGTGCTCGAAGAGGCAGGCTATGGCTGCTGTCTGCAGATGTATATGACAGGCTTGGAGACAGGACAGGTTACGTGCGTCAACGAGGATTTGATGTACTTCAGCAGCGAGCGATGGTTGAACAGTACCTAAAAACGCACGGAAAAATCACGAGAGCAGAGACTGCGGAACTCTGTAAGATTTCTTTGCCCCAGGCATATCGATTGTTGAAAGCTCTTGTAAACAAAGGACTTGCGGTGTCAGTGGGTAGTCGCGGACGCGGGACACATTATGAGTATATCCATCGATAACCCACGAGAAACACACGCAAAGCATGCAAAGAAAGCACTATATCGAACTCCCATGACCACCAAATCCCTCATCATCAACTCGCCCTACGAGCAGCGCAAGGTGCATCGAACTGACGCTTATGGCTGCGTGAGTGATCGTCGGGGTGTTGCCTTGAACGAGGTCGGTTTCCATCGTACCTTCGTCGCAAAAATCCCGCCAAGGCTATGCACGCAAGTGTACCCTCAAACTGGCGGGTTACTCTTTTTGGGGTGGTGTCGTGACGAAGAAACCCTTTGTCAAACCGGCGCTCTCCAGTGCACAGCAGGTCGAGCTGTTGCGCACGCGAGGGATGGAGATAGGCGACGAGGCACGTGCTGCATTATATCTTCAGCATCAGAATTACGACAGGCTCGGCGCGTACTGGCCCACTAGCTCTCCGAATAATGACCCTAGCTCCCCGAATAATGACCCTAGCTCCCCGAATAATGACCCTAGCTTTGAAACGAATGAACCTACTGTTGCTAATCTGGTTCGTACTCGAAGGTCGCGCACCGCAACGATCC
>VEQR01000049.1 GCA_018883125.1 Candidatus Kapaibacterium sp. | reverse complement strand
CCTCCAGGGTAAGAGCCGTGCCACCGGGCACCGTCATGACGAACTTGCCCGTGGTCGACGAAGCGATTTTGACACCGTTCGGTGTGATCACCTGCACAAAGCCCCCTACCGGCTTATCGTCACAGCCCACGATCTGAGCCTGCAGAAGAGTCGGACACGATGAAACAACAATGTCCTTCTGAAGTGTCTGGTTCTCCGAAATGGGTCCAACGGTCAAGGGGCTTGAACTGACCCCTTCGTTGCGACTGCCCTTGACCTCTACATCAAATGTGATGTCGGCCGGTACCCGACGTCGATATACGCCGTCTTGGTCGGTCACAACATGCACCTGTCCAATGTCAACAACGATGCCCGCCAGCGGGATATTCTCACCACATGTAACACGACCTTCGATGAATGCTCTCCGAGCGTTGGGCTTGTCAAGGTTCCAATCCGTGAAGTGCGATACCGTGCCCACGTAATTGCCACCAACACGCGTAGCCGTTCCTTCTTCCACCCAGATGCCGCGCGTCTCATCGAAATGCCACAATGGAATCGATGCATCCGCTGCGCCGGCGGCCGGATAGGTAAGGGTTGCCGTTGCGCCTTGACGCAGGTTAAGGGGCTGACCCTGGCTGCCAGTGAGAAGGACGCGAAGCACACCATAGGAGATAAGCTCAGTGGTCGATCCATCAGTACGCAGTGCCGACATGTCACCCGAGAAGCTATCATAGAAATTGTCAGCCGTCGGATCCAGATATCGTGCCGCCACGTTGACCGTGCCGGAGTAAGTGTTGCCTTGGGCGTCGACGTAGCCATTCGCCGGCAGGTCCACTGTAGCTGAGCCGACAACCACCTGTCCTCCGCTGGCCGCGCTAATGGTGCGCGTCTGCTTTGCCTGCTGAAGCGTCAGCAGCATGGTTGTGGTCTTGGATGCCGACGGATGCGCTGCCCGTGCGCCCGTGAAGTAACCGCCCTTGGAGACGATCACCACCGCGCGGGTAGAGGGAACTGTGACGTCGCTCAACACAAACACACCATTGGCGTTTGTGGTGGCTGTTTTGCCATGCCCCGTGACCAAAGCCCCGGCAACAGACTTGCCGGTTTCGTCGATGACGCGTCCGGTGAGGGTCGTGCGCACCGTGGATGTATCGTCGGGCGCGCCCGGATCAACGAATGGGTTGCAAGCCGCCAGCGCCAAGACGGCAACTGCGAAAAGGGTCTGGATGAAATGCTTCATGACGAATATCCCTCCAATAGAGTCGGACCCTCACCTTCTGAGCCAGACACTAAAGAGCAAGAAATGAAAAGAAAAGTTACATAAATCAGTGAGAGTAACCTCAGTTGCGCTTCAGATAAAAGGTTCTCACAATCCCCTTACCGCGCACCTCGATCTCTCCTCGCTCCTCAAACTGAAAGCTGTCGTCTCGGTTTTGCAGGTGATAGGCAAACTCTGAGCTGCACTGGATTTTACCCGGCTCGCAACTTGTCTCCATGCGAGATGCCAAGTTGACGGCATCCGAACAGACGTCATAGCCAAACCGCTTGTTGCCTACAATGCCAGCGAACACACTTCCTGTGTGGATGCCAGCACGCAAATGAAACTCGGCATCCTTGGGTACGAGTCGCCGTATGTCCTCCGGCACGGTAATGCCAGCCATGATGTCTATGGCGGCGCGGGCAATGCGCTCTGCGTGGTCACTGCATTCTTCAGGCGCTCCTGCAACAACCAGATATCCATCACCAATGGTCTTGATTCGCTCGCATCCGTGACGCTCGGCGATCTGGTCGAACTCACTGAAGACGTGATTTAGAAGTGCCAACACAGTCTTGGCCGGCATCCGTGCAGCAATTGGGGTAAAGCCAACAATATCGACGAAGAGTATCGATACCTTTTCGTAGTAGTCGGCAATGTGTTCTCCGTTGAGTAGGCGCTTGGCCACCTGCGCTGGTAGCATTAGATGAAGTAGCTTCTGCTGTTCAGACATCCGCGCTTCTGCTGCAGCACGTTCAACAACGCGTTCCCTTTCGATCGCAGCCTGACGTCGTTGGTGCTCATACTGCTGTGCTTGACGCGTTACCTTCACGCCACGCGTTTCTTCTTCGAGTTCAATGTGCCGACGTAGGTGATGAACACAGGACTTCCAGTCCTCCATCTTTTCATAGAGATTCGATAGCAGCTGATGAGCTATAGCTTGCTTGTCCTTGATACCAGCTCTTTCGAACACGCCAAGCACATCGAGCAGCTTAGACTCAGCAACCTTCAGATCACGACCTTCAAAGTCATCACTCGAAAAAATGCCTGCGACACTTCCAGAAATGTTGGCCATTCCGACATGATCGCCGATTTCTGCGTAGATCGTTCTTGCCGTTTCGTAGTGTTCCAGCGCAACTGCGTAGTTGTGTTGGAGTGCGAAGAGTGAACCGATATTGTGATTCACGGCCGCAACATCCAGTCGGTATCCGGTCTCATTGTACAGAGTCAGTGCTCTTTCGTACTTGGCCAGTGCACCTTCGTATTCGTTCAGTGAGCGAAGGACTGAACCAATACTGGTGATCGTATCCGCCTCTCCAATTTTGTCGCCAATCGCAATATTCAGCTCAAGGGCACGCTCGAAACACGCGAGTGCGTGATGGAAATCATTGAGTCGATCGTGGATGATGCCGATGTTTCGTGAGATATTAGCGATTGATTTATTGACACCCAGCCGTTCATATATGGCCAAAGCCTTTTCATAGTATTCAAGAGCTCTGCCGTAATCGGATAGATGAAAATGGATGCCGCCGATGTTGCCACACGTGCGCGCAACGCCCAGATCATTCGTTGTTTCGGCATAAAGATCGAGTGCCGCCTCGTATCGCTCCAACGCTTGCGGAAACTCTGACCGGTGCTGGCACAGGATTCCAAGGTTTGATGTTACCTGCGCAATTCCTCGCACATCATTCAGATCGGTAAATGTCCGCAGCGCGTGTTCGAGATGTTCCTCTGCTCGTGCATAATCCGACATATTCATCAGAATGCGACCGACAAGGGAGCTCGCCTGCGCGATTTTGTCAGCGGTTCCTTGCGCACGATACAAAGTGAGAACACCTTCAGCGACTGGAAGAGCCTCTCTATTCATACCACGCTGGCACAAGCAGTCTCCCAAAAGCAGACGACCTCGGCTGCGCAGCGCATCTGTATGCTTGCCGCTAGTGCCACTGTCCGTAATGGACAGTTCATCAAGGAATGCTTGCACCTCTGTTTCCAGCTGCGCATAGCTGGCTGTGCCACTCGTGAAACGCCTTTCAAGGTCGGCTAGGCGCTCATCCAGCTCGGAAGGATCGGCAGAGACAGTCATGTTGGACGTCGGATCGGTTGCAGTTCAAAGAGGTTGGTGGTACAGTACCAGTTGCGACAATACAACCGCCCACCACCGAAAGCAAACCACCAGCTTGCCCTATCAAATGAAAGAGGGCAACACATATCTAAGATGTGTTGCCCTCTGCGGAAGGGAAATGGAGGAGAGGGGGCGTTCTTAACGGCTAACGGCGAACGGAATCACAGAGCGATGCGTACCAGCATCGATCGTCATGATATACGCCCCGTTTGCCGCCGACATCATCGTTACTGGGACAACGTGCTGTCCTGCGTTCAGATAGCCAAGCGTTGACTCCTTAACAACGGTGCCGGAAAGATCGTGTACCCGGATCTTCACTGAGCCGTCTGATGGCATGATGAAACGGGCCGATACTTCACCTGACGTTGGGTTGGGTGCAATGGATGCCTCGGACAGTTCCGGTACGTCGCTTACGCTCGTCGTTGCCTGCTCAAGTTTCACAACGTTGTTGCCAATCAGGGCGTAGAGGCCAAAACTTGGACCGTTCTTGTTTTCAGCAGGTGTGAGGAATCCACTTGCAAAGACGATTGCACTTTGACCCTTCAGCGCAAGACCTGGAACGCTGTACGAGACAAGAACCGCACCACCTGCTGGCGCTACGTCAACCACGTAGTCCTGAGCGGGCACGGAGATATACGGTGTGCTCTTGCCATATGCGAGAGACGACACGATGTTAGAACCGCCGACGCGAACATCAACTGCGGGGGCGTCAGTTGCACCGTGGAACACAGCAAAATCGAGATTGTCAGGCGACTGTGCGGACGTGCGTACACTCGTGATCGGGTAGATCGTGAAACCTGTACTCTCGCCGGATGGGTTTGCGGCGAATCCCGGTTGAACGAGGCCATTGGCAAAGACAACGTAGCGTCCAGCGGGGAGTGCAACGTTGAAGTTCACGAGTGTGTCTGAAGCCGACGTGCTCGTTGGTGGAGCAACGCCGACCTTGTAGGCCTTGTTGGCATCAAGTTCGATGGCAGGAGTTGCCGTGCGGAAGGCGAAGTCATCCACAGCGAGCGTACCGTCAACGTAGATGTCAACGCTAGCTGCGATAGGATCTGCTGAGTTATGGACGATCTGGATGATGGCTTTCTCCTGCGCCGGAACGGCCGGCAGTGCGATGAAAGGTCCACCGGCACTGGTTACTGCGAAGAGGCCGAATGCTGCACCAGTGCCATTCTTGCTTGGATCCAAGAAGCCTGAGGCAAGAACTGTGATCGCTGACCCTGCAAGCGAAGACACATCGGCAGTGAAACGCGCGATAGGGGCGCCACCGGCTGGAGCAACACCAATCACATACGAGGCAGGGGGCACGGTCAGGTATTGTGACGATACACCATATCCAACCCCTGAGAGGATCTTGTTGTCGCCAGCGTAGATATCGACCGCGCCTACATCTGTAGCGCCGTGGAACACCTTGATATCAACACTCGAAGTGCTGTCGGCCTTCGTTCGAGCCTTGTCAATGGCGAAGATCTTAAAGGCAATTGGAGTACCAGCTGGGTTGGCGGAGAATTTGTCGGGAGCAAGAACACCGTTTGCGATTCCAAGATAGGTTCCGTTTTCTTCGAGAGTCACGGTGAACGTTGCCAGTGCATCAGCTACCGACATACTTGATGCGGGGGCTACTGCGATCGTCAATGGAACACCGGCCGGAAGATCCACAAAAGGCGATGCCGTGCGGAATTTGAAATCGTCTAGTGCCTTTGTAGCGCCTACGTAAATGTCTACCGTCTCAGCAGCTGGGTCCGCTGCATTATGGACGACCTGAAGCTTTGCCGTTCCAGCAGCCTGCAGATATGACGAAACCGCTAAGAGCAGCGCCATACGGATGATGAAAGTCTTCATCGACTGTACCTATTCATGTGGTGAGAAAGCGGGTACAACGAAGCAAATGATGAAAGCGTTCCATTACTATTGATTTCCCCTTATACAGACTGTATTCACTCGACGCACTCCGAATGGAAACTCCTACTCGTGAGCACTTCTGACTGTCAGGCGATGTAGACGCTAAGTGTAGAAGCCAACAGACCTATGTATATTGTGTGTCGCAACACACAAGGGCGCAACGTATGAACCGTCGGCAAGTTCTCGCCATGCTACCAGCTTCTGTCGCAATTGGAGCCAAGCAACCCCTTTCATCACTGGCTCAGGTTCTTGGCATGACAACGCCACGGATGCCGGTGTTGTTTGTCGGGCATGGAAACCCCATGAATGCCATCACCGACAACTCGTTCTCACGGGAGTGGGCGCACATCGGCTCCGGGATTCGTCCACGGGCAATTCTCTGCGTTAGCGCCCACTGGGAAACGCACGGGTCGCACGTGACCTCTATGGCAAAGCCCAAAACGATCCACGACTTTGGCGGCTTCCCGGATGAACTGTTCCGAATGCAGTATCCTGCGCCGGGAAGCCCGGAGCTGGCTGACACGATCGTTCGCACAACGTATGAAGCCATCACGCACGATCACGAGTGGGGACTCGACCACGGGGCGTGGAGTGTGCTTGCCCGCATGTTCCCTACTGCAGACGTTCCGGTTCTACAACTGAGTCTTGACGTCACGAAAAGCCCCCTTCAGCATATCGAGCTGGCTCGTCAGTTATCGTTCCTGCGAACGCAGGGAGTGCTCATCATCGGTAGTGGCAACATCGTCCACAACCTTGGGAAGGTGCAGTGGAGAGGGGGCTCTCTGGACTGGGCCCAGGAGTTCGATGCCACCTCAAAGAAGCTCATTGAACAGCGTGACTTCGCAGCGCTTACCGATTACGCTTCCCTCGGGTCGGCCGCGCGCCTTTCAGTGCCAACTCCGGAACACTACCTTCCCATGCTCTACGCATTGGCACTCGTTGATAAGCAAGAAGACATTGTCTTCTTCAACGAAACCATAGATCTCGGTAGTGTGAGTATGAGATCGTTCATCACGAGGAGCTGATACACAACTTGTGTGGCGGCATCTCAACCTCGGAAAACACCGGAACCGTGTCCTCAAACTCTACCGACTCAGTCACGGTGACTTTCCCATGACGTCAGCTCTTTCGATCCGTCGAGCTTTGACCAGACCGTTGCGGTGGCGTGCTCTGTCTGTTCTCCTCGGATAATGATCATGGAGATGATATAATTCATCCCCGCAACCACCTGACGTTGGGCATCCTTGATGGAGACGAGTCGAACCGATCCTGGTGGCACCTGTTGCTGGACAGCAAAATCAGCGCAAGCGACAATGGTACTGTCCGAGACATCTATCGTGGAATACCCACCAACCACAGGAGGAACACTGTCGGTGGATTGAGTTGTTGAGTGGGGTGCTGTTCCGCAACTAGAAAGTATAGCGCAGACAAGACTGAGCCTTAGGAGTGTCGACATGTTCATGCCGCAAAAATAGATGAGCGCATCCGCCTAGTTGATAGGCACGGTCAGCCTCTTTCGATTCGTAACTATTCCGCTACCTTTGGAATCTTCAGGACAATCTTCCAACCTCCGGAGCCACAACCATGAACCGTAAAGACTTTCTTAAGAAATCATTCATCGGGTTGACTGTTCTCACAGCTGCAGGGGGCGCATCGGCCTGCCTCAACGGCTGCTCGTCATCAACAGCACCGGCGGATATCGACTTTACCCTCGACCTAAATGATTCAGCAAACGCTGCTCTTCGTTCCGTTGGTGGATCGCGCAATGTAAATGGCGTTATCGTGGTCTGCTCATCAAACGGGTCGTACATCGCCGTGCAAAGCAACTGCACCCACGAAGGCGCTACGCTTTCTTGGCAGCAGACCAATAAGCGATTCTATTGTCCGGAACATGGCGCAACATTCGCTCAGACCGGTTCGGTTCTTGGGGGTCCAGCAAAGAGCAACCTCGTGTCCTACAATGTCACGGTGAACGGAACACTGATTCGAGTAACGTCATAGTTCCGGCGGCGCGAGATACCGAAGGATGAGGTGCAGTCTCTCGTCTCTCGTCTCTCGTCTCTCGTCACTCCCCCATTCCCTTTCCTTCCATGATCGCCGGTATTGCACGTTCAATACGCGACGTGCGGGTTGAGGTTTGCTTTGCCGAGGAAAAGTGCATCAGGTACGCTCTGCGACGTCCAGGGGTGAGGGCTTCGAAGGCTTTGCGAAGCCCCTTGACCTTCGCAAACTGTTCTTCCAGCTCCTCGGGCACATCCCTCTCTGCGATCGGCTTGAAGGCAACCGTACGCCCTGCCTTTTCATTCGCGATCGCTTCCTTGAGCAGTTTGCGGATGGAGGGGGCTAGACGGCGCACATCGTCGATACTGCGGATGCGCACCACACGAGCCGATTGAGAGTTTGGGCCGGGAGCCTCAAGGATTCCATTCGTATCCGTCAGCAAAGCCCCTTTTAAGAAGGATAGCACACAGCAGTCCTTGAACTTGCCGATGAGTGCCACGTTCTTTCCAGCAAACGTGTAGCACGGCTGGTACCATTTCAGTTCCTCGGTGAGGTCTGTCTCCAGTACGAGCTCGCGCAAGGCAGAGATCTCCTCGCGCCAGGTTTTCGAACGTTCGAAGAGTGGGGTAACGTCGGGGTTCATCGGTGTTGCTACTGTTTTATGATTCGGCACCATCCCGAACCATGCTTCATCAAGTAGACCCCCGCAGGAAGGTCTGCGATGTCGATGGTGACAAGGGGCGTGCCAGCCACCCCACTGATCCGTTGAACCAGGTTGCCGTGCAGGTCGAAGATCTGCACATCGCCACTGCTTGCGTTGCCGAAGTGTACCGAGATCCAATCAGTTGCCGGGTTTGGATAGATGATCGGTCGATCACGATACTCTGAGTCGTCAGCCGACGTCGTGGTGTCCTGACGGATCATAAACGCGCGCCACTCGCTCCACTGGCCCCATCCCATCAGATTCCTCGCTTGCACTCGCCAGCGATGCCAGGCGTTGAACTGTACCCCACGAGGTGAGGCCTGACGAGTGGTCAGTGTAGAGTCAGAGAAGACGAGATCCATGTCTCGATAAACCTCTATGCGATAGGCTGTCACATCTGTCTCGGGCGTTGTCCACGAAAGTTCAATCGCTCCGCTATCGAGCATTGCACTATCTGCCGGAGCTACAAGGCGCACCTGGGCTGGTAGCGGTAGATAGCGTAACTGACGGGTTCTGCTCCATGGCCCCCAGCCGGAAAGGTTATGAGCGCGCACGCGCCAGCGGGTGGTTGAACGTCCCACCAGACCCTTTACAACCGATGATGTGTCCTTCAGAAGTGAGTCGCTCAGTGTTACAGTGCCATTTGTGGTCACTTCGAGGTGGTATCGATCAACAATCGGCATGGACTTGTTCCACGTGAGAACAGCACTATCGACCGAGATCAACGCTGAGTCAGCAGGTGTGACCAACTGCACCTGATCAGGGTACGGTACGGTCATGAACGTCCACATCGGACTCCACTCGCCCCATCCCGAAATGTTTCGTGCTACCACGCGCCACATGTAGATCCGAGCCTGCGGAAGCTCAATCGTAAATGTCGTGTCTGCAACAACCGTGTCGATGATGGCAAGGCCTGTTGGTGTTGTGATGACAAGTCGATACTGCGACACATCGGGCTGACTCTTCCGCCAACGGAATGAGGCCGAGTTGATTTGCAGTTGCGCGTTCATCCCCGGTGCAACTTGGACTGGCTGATCAGGGAATGGCACGGTGCGCATGATGCGCAGGTCACTCCACGCGCCCCAACCAACGGTGTTTCGTGCGCGCACCCGCCACCAGATCTGACTGGCAGGCGCAAGGTTTCTCACGACGCACGTAGTATCCTTCAGCGCTGTGTCGGAATACACCACCGTTCCGTTGCGAACCAGTTCCACATGATATGCCGTTACCGACGGTTTTGATGCAAACCAGCGCAGTGTTGCTTCATTCAAACGCAGCTGCTCGTTAGCAGTGGGTGCCAAGAGAACAACCTTCTCCGGTGCAGGCGGTGGTGCCGAAGCAAAGAGGGCTTCGTACACATCGGCATAGTCATAGCGCCCCCTGTTCAGCGTTGTTGCATCCCAGTTGATGGACCACGTCATCATCCCGCGCAGGTCTGAGTAGCCCCCTGCCTGAGCTAACGAGTATGTGCCGGGCTTTGATCCCTTGCCGAGCAGGTAATTCACTGCGCTGCTAATCGTTGACGAATCAACATATCCGCCACCCGCGGCATTCACACTTGCGGGTAGTCCAACGGCCACCTTCGATGCTGCAATGCCGGCGAAGTTGCCACCCTGGGTATTGAAGCCTTTGATGACCGCCTCGGTCATTGCTACGATGAAGTCTGCCGTGCCCTGGGTATAGATGTTCTTATCGATGCCGTACATCGTTCCGCTGTTGTAAAGCTGAACATGGATAAGATCAAGCGAATCTCGAAGCGCATCAACGATCGGCAAGTAGCCGCCCCAGATATTGCCATAGCCCGATTGACCTCCCTGGATGTAGGCAGTTTCCGGGGCAAATGTCAGGAGCATCTTCCGTCCGAAGTCCGTGCGGTACTGCGCCATGATCGACCGGACCGCCGCAATCAGATTGTTCTGCGCTACTGCCTGAGGGTTTGCAATTGTTCCGCCATTCACCAAGATGGAAGCGCCCGATTCGATATCGATGTCCATTCCATCAAACCCGAAGGTCTTCAGCAGGTTCGACATCGTCGTCGCAAAGGCGTCGCGGTTCTGCGTTGTTGTCAGATCTATCGTTGCTGTTGCGCCCCCTACACTCAGCAGCACTTTTTTGCCGGTGGCCTGCACCCGCTGAATACGGGCAATAAAGTCCTGGTTTGTTCCCCGGTCCGGCACAAAAGTCATTCTCATGTCCGTATTGGACGTTGGAATGGCAAATGCTACCGTGATGACGTTGTACCGGCTGTCAACCGAATCGATCCACCGGTACGGGGCATTTCCATCACTCCAGTTGTGCCAGTACCCCACAAGCGCAGGGTTGGGCATCTGGGCATACGTGCCAATGCAGACCACCAGCAGGCAACCTAAGACGTATAAAGCCCCTCGCATACGGAACCCCTGTTTGACTTACCCGAGCAAATGTATTGAGGAATTCAGGTTGAAGGAGTCTCTCGTCTCTTGTCTCTCGTCTCTTGTCTCTCGTCTCTCGACTCTTGTCTCTCGACTCTTGTCTCTCGACTCTTGTCTCTCGTCTCTCGTTATCATCTCCATCCGCCGCCCAGCGCGCGGTAAAGCTCGATTGATGCTTTGAGTTGTTCGACCTTCGTGTCGATGAGCTCCATCTTTGCTTCGAGAGCGTCGCGCTGGGTGAGAAGCACTTCCATGTAATCAGCCCGGGCAGATGTGAACAGCGTTCCGGCAATGTCCACGGATTCGGTGAGTGCAGCAACTTGGCGTGTCTTCAAGGAAAGACTGTTCTGCAGGTTCGACACCTTAGCGATACGGTTGGCAACTTCGATGTACGACGTCAGAAGTGTCCGTTCGTAGTTGTATGCTGCCTGTATCTGCTTTGCGTTCGATGTGTTGAGGGCAGCCGTGATACCCCGGCGGTTTACCACGGGCGTGAGAAGTTCTCCAGCCAGATTGTACATCATCGACTCGGGCGTGGTGAACAGGAACTGCGGATTGAATGCCTGATAACCGATACCACCAAGAATTGATAATGACGGATAGAAGCGGGCACGCGCCACATCAATATCCAGTTCGGCTGCCTTGAGTTCCTGTTCTGACTGGCGAACGTCGGGACGGTTCAGGAGAAGTTGTGAGGGAACACCTGTCTTTACAGAATCCAGATTGATCGCAAAGAACCCGCTCGACGTGCGCTCGAGACGCTGAGGGTAGCGGCCGACCAGAAAGTTGATCCGGTTCTCTGTTTCCGTGATGCGTTGCTGGATCTCGTAGCGGTGGCTCTCGTTCTTCAGAACTTCTGCTTCGAATCGTCTAACAGCAAGCTCAGTAGTGCGTGCAGCAATCTTCTGCTGTTCAACAATTGTCAGGGCGTTCTTCAGAATGCTGATGTTCGAGTTTACCGCTTCGAGCAGATTGTCCAGCGCCAGCAGTTCATAGTAGCTACCGGCGATCTCCGACACCAGATTCGTTACCACGTACCGGGCCCCCTCTGTTGAGGCCAGATACCGAAGGCCGGCCGACTTCGTCGCGTTACGCAGTCGGTTCCAGATGTCCACTTCCCATTGCACGGTTGCCGACAGGCCAACGTCGGGAAGGGGCTTCGGAAAGCGCTCGCCGGGCTTGATCTCAAGCCCCTCTTCGATGGCTCCGTTACGCGTAAACGAGGCGGACTTATCGACGCCGCCCCCTGCACGAAGATTCACAAACGGCAGGTACTCACCGGAGCGGGCCAGGACTTCGTTCTGCGCTATGTCGATCTCCTGCATCACGATGTTCAGTTCCTGGTTACGGGCCAGAGCGGAATCGATCAGCGTAACAAGGTTCGGATCGCGATAGTACTCGCGCCAGTTCATAGCAGCGCTGTTCACCGTATCCGTCGCATTCCGAAACGCCGTAGGCACATGGCGATTGACTGTCTTCTGAAGGACCGTTGGTACACAGGAGACAACGAGCAGTGCCAGACAGACAACAACGAGATGCACCCGACGGAACGATCCAACTGCATCGTTTTTGAATTGTGATTTCATGAGCTGGTTATTACTCGTGTTTGTGCACATACTCTTCGGAAAGGGGCTCATCGCGTTCGTCGCGAATCAGCTGCTTCCCCTTGATAAGGGAGGCGAAGGCAAAGTAGAGTCCAGGAATGAACAGCACGCCGATCATAGTACCCAGTAGCATACCACCGAGAGAAGAGGATCCGATGGTGCGGTTACCAAGTGCCCCTGGACCGGTTGCTACTACCAGCGGAATCAGTCCGGCAACAAAGGCGAACGATGTCATGAGGATTGGACGGAATCGTACTCGTGCGCCTTCGATTGCAGCATCAAATATGCTGGCCCCTTCCCGCTGCTTTTGAACAGCGTACTCAACGATCAGAACCGCGTTCTTACCCAACAGGCCTACAAGCATGATCAAACCAACCTGAGCGTAGATGTCGTTTGCCAGTCCCATAAGCTGAAGCAAGGCAAAGGCACCAAACACACCAATTGGAAGCGAGAGAATTACGGCAAGTGGCAGAACGAAGCTCTCGTACTGTGCGGCAAGCACCAGGTACACGAACATGAGAACGACGAGGAAGACATAGATTGATTCATTGCCACGTGCCGCTTCGTCATACGACAAACCTTCCCAGGCAATGTCAAAGCCGCGTGGCAATGTGGATTTCGATACCTCCTCAATGGCCTTGATAGCATCACCAGTAGTGTATCCCTCGGCCGGAAGGCCACGAATTGCCGATGAGTTGTAGAGGTTGTACCGTGTTACCTCATTCGGACCCTGCGACTTCTTCAAGGTCATGAACGATGAATATGGTACCATCTCCCCATGATCATTCTTCACAAACAGATTTGCCAGATCGGCAGGATATCGACGATACTCCGGCGCTGATTGAACATAGACTTTGAAGAACCGGTCGAATCGAATGAATCCCTGCTCATAGGTACTGCCGATAAGGATGTTTAGATTCTCCATCGCTGCGCCTATCGACACGCCCTTCTGCATGGCAGCATTGTTATCAATGATCAGCTCATACTGTGGGTAGTTGGCGGCAAAGAACGTAAACAGACCCTTAAGCTCCTTTCGTTTGCTAAGGTCTCGCATGAACTGAGCATTAATCCTGTCGAAATCCTGGTAGTTCGTTTCATGGTTTTTATCGAGCAGGCGCAGTGAGAAGCCCCCTGAGGAACCAAATCCCGGTACGGCAGGGGGCTCAAAAAATTCAATGATTGCGCCAAGGTCGCGTGTCTTCTCTTCTAACTCCTCCATGACTTCGCGGACAGATCGATCGCGGTCGGCCCAGTTACGAAGGTCAATAAGGCAGGTGCCAGCATTTGATCCACGACCTTCTGTCATGATCTCATATCCAGCCAGAGCAGAAACGGACTCTATTTCTGGAATTGTTTTGCAGATGCGCTCAAGTTCCAACGACACTTGATTTGTGCGCTCGAGGGTTGAACCTGGAGGAGTCTGGATGATCGCATAAATGGTTCCCTGATCTTCGCCCGGAATGAATCCCGCAGGAAGAATCTCGTCAACAAAGACGATGCCGGCAACGAACAGTCCCAAAACACCAAACGTGATGAGTCGGCGATGAACGATCTTGCGCAGAATCCACACGTACACATCGGTTAGCCGCTCAAACCACCGATTGAACGCGTCAAGCGCCTTGCCTATGATCGATCGCTTCTTCGGGGTATGACTGTTATCCGAATGCGTGTTGCGTAGAATGATGGCACTCAATACAGGCGTTAGCGATAGCGCCACAATGGCCGAGAGAATGATGGACGATGCCATCGTTATTGAAAACTGTCGGTAGAAGGTACCCACCGGTCCGGCCATGAAGGCAATTGGCACAAACACAGAAACCATCACCAGCGTGATGGCAATGATGGCACCGCCGATTTCTCCCATCACGGCTTGTACAGCTTTGTACGGACCTATGTGTTGCTCAGCCATTTTAGCGTGAACGGCCTCGACAACAACAATGGCATCGTCAACAACGATACCGATGGCAAGAACAAGCGCGAAGAGGGTTATCAGATTGATAGAAAGACCGAATGCCTGCAGAACAAAGAAGGCACCAATGAGCGAAACAGGCACGGCCAACGTGGGAATGAGAGTTGACCGCCAGTCCCCCAGAAAGATGAACACAACAATTGCGACAAGAATGAATGCATCGCGCAGCGTATGCGTCACCTGTTCGATCGAAGCATCAAGGAACTGCGAAACGTCGTAGCTGATCTTGTACTTCATTCCGCGAGGGAAGCCCCCTTCCAGTTCTTTCAGCTTCGTTTTGATATCAGCGATCACCTCTGTAGCGTTGCTGCCGATTGATTGTTTCAGAATAATGGCAGCCGACGGATTACCATCAAGATTTGAATAGATGTCGATGAACTCCGATCCCAGTTCAACCGTTGCCACGTCTCGTAGGTGGATGCTCTCGCCCTCAGGGTTGGCGCGCAGAATAATGTTCTCGTACTGTTCGGGTTTGTTGAAACGCCCGGTGTAGCTCAACACATATTCCAGCGACTGCGCCTGCTTTCCGGAGCTGAGTCCAAGTCGTCCAGGACGAGCTATAAGGCTCTGTTCCTTCATCGCATCGATCACCTCCTGTGCGGAGATGTTGTATGCTCTCATACGATCAGGTTTCAACCATACACGCATTGCATATTGACGGCTACCAAGAATGATCGCTGATGCAATTCCGCGAATACGGCGGATCTCCGGAATCAGATTGACGTTCGCATAGTTATAAAGAAACGTCTGATCCGCATTCTTATCCGTGCTGTAGAGGTTGACGTACATCAACATACTCGGCAAGACCGGAGTGATAACCACACCCTCGCGCTGAACGAGATCCGGCAACAGAGGCATCACCTGGTCAACACGAGTTTTAACACGTACCACGGCCTCATTCGGGTCGGTACCAGGGTCAAAGATCACGCGAACAGTTGCTTCACCGGCACTCGTTGCGTCCGAGACGATGTAGCGCATGCCGATAACGCCGTTGATCGACTGTTCCAGCGGGATTAGCGTTGATTTGATCAAAACATCAGCGCTGGCACCCGGGTAGAAAATTGCAATGTTTACCGTCGTCGGTGCGATCTGCGGAAACTGCTCGGTTGGCAGCTGGCGCATGGACAGGAGTCCAACAAAGACGATCACAATGGAGATCACGATCGCCAATACTGGACGGAAGAGAATGTTCTTGAACATGATAGGGTTCCTGGTCGTGCGTTGGCCGATTATTCCGCGTCGAGTTCAAGTGTTGGGAGGACTTTCGACGGGGGAAGGAAGGTGTACTCGATCTTCTGATTCTCGCGAACCTTGCGAAGTCCTTCGATGAGCACCTTCTCATTTTCTGTTACACCCTCGATGGCATAGACATGCGGTAGCTCAGCCTTGATCTTCACTTCGCGAGAACGGACGATGTTTTTTGCATCGACAACGTAGACGAACTTCTTTTCGAGAACCTCATAGGTAGCCTTCTGCGGTATAAGGAGCACATTCTTCAGAGGCTCAGTCATCAGGATGTTTCCAGTTTCACCATGACGCAGCAATGCGTTCGGATTGGGAAATGTTGCCCGGAACGCAATGTTCCCCGTCTCGTTATTGAAGTCGCCTTCAATGGTGTTCATCACGCCCCTATGAGGGAATATCTGATTGTTGGCCATGCGCAGATCTACGCTTATCGTACTGTCGTTTGGCGTATGCTCCTTGTAGTTCAGGTATTGCGCCTCCGGAACATTGAAATAGACCCACATCTGGCTGTTATCGGAAAGTGACGTTAACATCTCACCTTCTTCGAGCAAACTGCCCACTCGAACACGCAGGCGGTCCATAATTCCGGTGAAGGGGGCTGTGATTCGCGTAAAGTTCAGATGCGCCTCGGCAAGCCCCATCTCAGCCTTTGCCCTGTCAAACTTGGCCTTCACGATGGCAAGTTCGTTTTTCGAAACCACGTTCTTATCGGCAAGGGTCTTCGTGTTCTGGTACTCGATCTCGGCAGCCTTGGCTTCGGCTTCTGCTTTGCGGAAATCTGCCTCGTAGATCGTTGGCAGAATCTGGAACATGAGCTGGCCCTTCTTCACCACCTTGCCTTCATCCACCAGTATCTTCTCCAGGTAGCCGCGTTCAAGGGCGCGGATCTCGATGTGTTGGATCGCGTGTATCTGACAGACGTAGTCATGAACGATCTGTGTGTCGCGTCGCAACGGGCTAGTAACCACGTACTTCACGGCCTCCTCATGCTCCGCTTCGTCCTTATGACAGGCCGAGAGACCAATGATGCAAATGGCAATAAAGATGATTGAACGGATGCTGTTCATCGTTCACTTTCGAAGAGATTGATTGATCTTGGGAAACCGATAGCGGCACCGCAACTCAAGCGCAGGGTGCATCAAACTGCCGTCCGGACGGCGGCAAAGAGCAACGGCAATACGCGCCCCACGCATGTGAATGCGGGCGCATGTGCGTCAGGAATTGTTGAAGGCTAAATCAGTAGCCGTCGCACCATGATGTATCGGGGCGTCCTGGTGAGAAACGCGCCGAGGAATTCGCCACGGTATGGTGGTGCATCAACAGAGCTCGATCGAACCAGGTGCAGGTCACTCGAGAGCTCACATGTCGATAATACCGGGTCGGTAAAATCTTCCGTTTTAACAATTCCAGAATCGAAGGGTGACAACCGTTCGCCATGAGAGGAAACGGCAGCCCCTTGAACTGGCCGCTCCAACGAATACGCAAAGGCCACCTGTCCGATGGTTACCAGACAGAATGCTGCGAGCAGGATGGAGACGGTTATCTTCATTTCGGACAGAGTTGACGGCAAATGTACGTTGTTTCGTGTACGAAGCCATTTCATTTGTGTAAAATGTCATGTTATGAAATGCTTGTTTTCTCTCCTTTTGCTCACAGCATCTGTGCTCGCCGTCAACGCTCAGCCATCCGGAGATGTCCCGATGCCGAAGCTCTACGGCGACTCGGTCAGCCGCGTTACCGTATACCTGAGTCCGGTAGGACGGCAAGGGGCTGTCGGTACGAGGGAAGACCCGGTATCCTCATTCACTCCGGCAATTGCGCGAATGAAGGAGCTCACGTCGGCCATTTCCGGAAGAATCGCATGCGCATTCGTTTTTCTCCCCGGACGCTACCGGGTTATGGAACCGTTCATACAGTTCGGCAACAACTACAAAGCCAGCGATCCCTTCGGAGTTCGAACTCTTGAATTGAGCTTCATCGGCGAAGGTGACGTTGTCCTCGATGCATCGGGTATCCAAGTTCCCAACGGCCAAGGTGTCATTTCAACCTCAGGCAGTGGCATCGAAATCCGCAATCTCCGTGTCGTCAACAGCAGCCAGTTCGGGCTTCGTCTTGGATCTGCTCAGAACCGTTCCACCAATGTTCGTATCGAGAACGTCACCATTGACTCCACATTCTCTCACGGAATCTTGATCGGCGATGCTTCGTCGCCCCTTGCCGACACCGTTGCACTTATCGATTGCCGGATAACCAACACCAATCAGATGAACGTGCGCGGAAGTACGGGTCAGTTCGGCAGCGCGCTGAAGCTTTTTGGCGCACGCGATGTGAACGTCATTGATTGCCAGATCGGACGAAACTGGGGTGAGGCGGTCTGCATCAACAACAGTTCGCGTGTGCGTGTGCGGGAGTGCACGATCTACGACAACTGGGCACCAGGAGTGTATTGCGATGCCGGATCTGATGTAATTGTCAGTGGCTGCACGTTCCGGTCCGAAAAGGATACCACGGTGTTTCCCGCAGGAAAGCGCGGGATGGTTGGCGTGCTCATCAGCACTGAGGCATGGAGTGGAAGTCCAACAGAGCTTCGCTCAGGCGACATCGACATCGCAAACAACGTCTTCATCAACATGGCTGGTTGTCTCGACGTATGGGAAGGTACGATGTCCTTTCTTCAGAGGCAGATCATTGAGAACGTTCGTTTTGTTCACAACACCTGCATCGGTATGTGGACCACGAAGGGCAACACCTCAACGGCGTTTGTGAATCTTGTCTATAGTGCCCCTTTCCCGACCAACCGCCTCATTCGTTCGATCTTCGTCGGTAACAACATCTTCTCGGTCGATCCAGCGCAGGTTGCTCCAAATCGATGGGTGCGAATGCCTGCCGAGGCCGTGCCCGCATTCACCTATCCGTCCAACTACTGGTCTGCTTCGGTACCTGGAATCGCATCGACCTTTGGTAACGTGATCGCCCCTTCCCTTCCGCTCACAGAGCCCGCGTCACTCTTGCCCGAGTCGACGCCTTCGATCAGGGGGCGAGTACCACGTTTGCCATGGCTAGCAACAGACGCAGCAGGTCGCTCCCGGTATGCTGATTCAACCAATGCAGGAGCGTATGAATTCGTATCGCCGAGCAGCATCGCTGGCCAGGGGGATCATTGCGGGCAGATCATTCAGACAGTCTATGGCACATCAGCGAGGGTATGTGCCCATCACGAGCGCATTCTTGTGCAGGTCTTTGCCCTCAACGGTAGTGTGCTGACGTCCGAGATGCTTGATGCAGGGGAATGCCGGATCGTCACATGGCCGGTGATGCAGCCCGTGTTATTACACGTCACTTCCGCATCAGATCAGGTTCACTGACTGACGCTGCACCGGCGATGGTGCGCGCAAGGATGACGCCGTAGCGTGAGACAACCTCGATCAGAGCCACAGGCGGCAGCTCGGCGATGATTGCGTTAGTTCCGGTTCTAAGGTCGTGGTTCAACACCATGCGTCCCTGCCCATCATATACCCGTATGGTGCCATCTTCGGGCATCGTGCATCGAAGCACGTCGCCAAACCGACGGATCTCGATCGCAGGCGTGCCCCCTTCAGAACCTACAGATACGGTCTGAAGCACTCGAAAGGTTCTCGTTGTCACGATGGTGTCGTTCATGCGATACTCCACCTTCCACAATCCGGCAATGGCAGGACGTCGTATCCACGACCACCAATAGAAGTAGGTTGATTCCATGCCGGCGTCGGCCTCGTAACGAAACCATGTTTCGTTGTCGGGGGTGAGCCACGTGACGCCAAGGCGATCCGTTGGTTTGACATGTCGCTGCAGGGCCCAGAAGGTAATCGAAGTGTCTCCCTTGGCTATGGAACTTGCGCTCGGTGGGCGTTCGCGCAACGTGTCCAGTAAAGGGGGCCAAGTCGTCACATCGGCATCGAGCAGCTCATACGTACTTGTGTAGTCGGGTTGGTCGTCCCAGCGAACGGATCTCGAAGAGCAGCTTCCGGTGAATGGATCGATGTTGAGCCACACCTCGAAGTGAAGGTGCGGATCCTCGCTTGTTCCGCTGGACCCGATAAATGCCATGCGTTGACCCTTGCGCACGCTGTCACCTATGCGCACGGTGGCGGATTTGCGGCGGA
>VEQR01000048.1 GCA_018883125.1 Candidatus Kapaibacterium sp. | reverse complement strand
TGCTTCTTTTCATCCTTCAACTGATTGTTTGCCCCACCGCACACAATGGCACAGTTGAGATTCGGGATCGTATCGTCGTTTAGGATCGCTCCAAGGGCATTTGGAGAGAACACGTCGCATGGGGTTGTGTACACGGCATCCGGAGCGATCACTTCTGCTCCCGTGCGCGAGGCTAGTGCGTTGACCTTGTCGTCATAAATGTCGGACACGAGAACCCGTGCGCCGTCTTTGACAAGATGCTCTACGAGATAGGTGGCAACATTGCCAGCCCCCTGCACAACAACCGTCTTGCCGGCAAGCGAGTCGGTGCCCCAAGTTGCCTTTGCCGAAGCACGCATACCCGAATACACACCAAGTGCGGTAACAGGACTTGGGTCTCCCGAACCACCTGGACCACCGATGCCCGTAACGTATTTCGTTTCCATACGGATCCATTCCATGTCCCGTACACTTGTACCCACGTCTTCGGCCGTGATATAGCGTCCGCGCAGACTCTCAACCATACGTCCGAATGCGCGGAAGAGTCCTTCGCTCTTATCCGTGCGAGGATCACCGATGATCACCGCCTTGCCGCCACCCAGGTTCACTCCGCTGACAGCTGCCTTGTAGGTCATACCACGGGAAAGCCTGAGCACGTCCGTAATAGCCGCCTCGTCGGAGTCGTACTTCCAGAAGCGCGTACCGCCGAGAGATGGACCGAGCGAGGTGTTATGGATACCGATGATGGCGCGAAGGCCGGTTACGGTGTCGGAGCACAGGACCACTTGTTCGTGGCCCATGCCCGAAATCGTGTCGAAGACTTGCATAGGTAATGCCGTCGTAGTTGGGGGAAGTTGTTCGGCCCTCATCATCGTGATAGGGGGCAGGCATGGCGCAAAATACGAACGGCCACCCTTATGGGTGGCCGTTCTGGCTCATGATCGCATGGAGTGGATCAGTGGCGAGGACCGCGGTCGTTCCGCATTGGACGCTCATCGCGTGGACGAGCTTCGTTCACAACAAGTGGACGTCCGCCCATGTTGCGGCCGTTCATCGCCTCGATCGCCTGATTGCCAGCGGCAGCGTCCGGCATTTCCACAAAACCGAACCCGCGCGAACGCCCCGTGAACTTGTCCTTCACAACGGAAGCGGACTGCACGGTGCCGAACTCTGAGAATGAAGCGCGAAGCTCATTGTCATCCATTGAGTACGGCAGATTGCCTACATAGATATTCATACATCGACCCTTTGCGGAACGTTTGGACGATTTCGGTGTTGAACCACTGATTTATCTCGACCCGAAATCACCAAGGCGCCGTCCCGCCAACGCCCTAGCAGATGCAAGTTACCGCCAAAACCCCTCGAAACAAGGAGTTTTCCACATCGACTCATAATTTCTTTTTGATTCTACCGACGCCGTACCAGCCCACCGTTAGCGACGGAGCGATGCAAGGTTGGCCGCAACGGCGTTCCAGTTGACAACATTCCACCATGCTGCCACGTAATCCGGACGCTTGTTCTGATACTTCAGGTAGTAGGCATGCTCCCATACATCAAGGCCCAATATCGGCGTTGTACCCCATGAGGAGAGCTTGTGCTGGTTCTCCGCCTGCATTACGATGAGGCGTCCGTCATCATGACGATAATGCAGAAGTGCCCAGCCGCTACCCTCTACTGCTGCCGCAGCTGCGGAGAATTGTTTCTTGAACGCCGAAAATGATCCGAAGCCGTCGTTGATCGCCGCGAGGAGATCTCCGGTGGGTTCGCCCCCTCCTTGCTTACCTGGAGCTCCCATGATCTTCCAGAACATGGAATGGAGCCAGTGTCCACCCCCGTGAAAGGCAGCCTGCTTCGACCAGTGCTGGATCAGCGAATAGTCCTCTGTTGCGCGGGCCTTGGCGAGCTCTTCTTCGGCCTTGTTGAGTCCGTTCACATAGGCCAGATGATGCTTGTCATGATGAATCTGCATCGTCTGCGCATCAATGTGCGGCTCGAGAGCATCAAAGGAATACGGTAGTGCCGGGAGCTCGTGCTTGCCCGGAGCCAGCGTCGGCTCAAATCCGATTGCATGAAGCGATGGGGCTCCAACGACAAGTGCTGCGGCTCCGGTTCCGGCGGCGGCGAGAAACGTTCTGCGTGTAGACATTGCTCCGTCCTTTGGTGAGTGAACGCAGCGAAACTACGTCTGCGCAGCATCGCGCAGAAACCGCTCCACTTCGAGGACATCCTCCGGACTCCCCATGAAGCAGGGCACACGTTGATGCAACGAGGTCGGCTGCAGATCGAGAATCCGGTTCACGCCGTCGCTTGAGAGTCCACCGGCTTGTTCGACCAAAAAGGACATCGGGTTGACTTCGTACACCAGCCGGAGCTTTCCATCTGGCATTCGCACATCGCCCGGATAGAGAAAGATGCCACCGTAGTGAAGTGTTCGGTGCACATCGGCGACCATTGTGCCGACGTACCGAAGTGAGTAGGGACGCAATCCATCATCCGACGGGCGCAGAAGCCACGAAACGTAATCGCGAATTCCCTGCGGCCAGATGTGCGCATTCCCGGAGTTTACCGAATAGATCTTGCCACGCTGTGGGATGCGGATCTTCTCATACGTCAGGAGAAACTCACCGATTGTTGGATCGAACGTGAACACGTCCACGCCATTGCCGCTCGAATACACCAGCTGTGTGCTGGAGCCATACATGCAGTATCCCGCAGCCACCTGCTTCCAACCGGGCTGGAGACAGTCTTCAAGTGTACCGTCGGTGGTGAGCGTGGTGTCGATGCGCTTGTAGATCGAGAAGATCGTACCGATCGTTACGTTCACATCGATATTCGATGAACCGTCGAGAGGATCAAAGACAAGCACGTACTTGCCGCGCCGGTATTCGTTTGGTATGCGAATCAGTCCGTCTGACTCCTCAGATGCCATCACGCAGAGATGTCCACCATGATCCATGGCACGGAAGATCACGTCGTTGGCATGCAGGTCAAGTCGCTTGACGCGTTCACCATGGACGTTGGTTCCGTCTGTAGACCCAAGCACGTCGTTTAGTCCGGCACGACGCACGTCACGGGCCAGAATGCGCATGGCCAGCGTGAAATCCCGCAGCAGGTGGGAAAACTCACCGGTCGCGTCGGGGTGCATCGCCCCCTCCTCGGTGATGTGACGCTCGATCGTAATCAGCTTCGACGTTTTGACGATTGGCATAGGGTTAGTGTTCCAGGCGGACAGAGAGCACAGGACAAGGGGCTTTGCGGAGCACACGTTCGGTGGTGCTTCCAAAAAGGAAGTGCTCAAGTCCACCACGTCCATGCGTGCCGATGGCAACGATGCTGGCCTTATGGTCTTTTGCATAGGCACAGATCTCATCACTAGCACGGCCGCGAAGAATGGCCGTTTCGACCTTGTAGCCTTCCTTCTTGAGAAGATCGGCCATTGTGTTGAGCTCCTTCTGCATGTTCGTCTCCAGCTCCCGCTCGAGATCGGCAAAACCCACCTGCGCATAACTCCAGTCGGCCGGGTAGACGACTGGCTCGACGACGTGGATCAGATGAAGGGTTGCATTCGTTCCCCGGGCGATCTCTTTGGCGAGATCAAGAGCCTTTTGGGCATTTTCGGAGAAGTCAGTTGGCACGAGGATGGACGAAACGGTAAACATGGCATTTGGTAGTTTGTGGCTATGCGTCGCAATGTAGCAAACCCTCTGATACGCAAACCGAGGAGTGGATACGGTGTTGCTTCCAAGCTGGTAATTTATCTGCTTCTGGCTGTTACACTTCTGCTTTCACCCTCTGGTCTGCGAGCCCAGCAGTCAAAGCCCCCTGCCACAGAGTCTATGATCACAGACTGGTCTGTGGTGGGCCCTTTTGCCAATGTCGGTGGCACAGGGGTGGTGCGCCGCTCACCACCAGAGCTCGAACCCGACACCACAACTACCTTCGAGAATATGTGGGGAGGAACGGCACGGTGGAACCGCTACCATGCTGCCGACCTACTCGGCTGGGTGAACCTTACCGGTCATACCCCCTCGAAATCGTGCCTGTTTCTGGCCCGCACCGCTATTTACTCCTCTATCGAGCAACGCGTGCATCTTCGGCTTGGACTCATTGGTGCAGCACGCCTGTATTTGAACGACTCCCTCATTGCCGCCATGGATGATGATGTGTTTGCGCGGTCTTCATCAATAACGATCTCCTGCACTCTTGGTCAAGGGTGGAACACGCTCCGCGTTCGTATCGGACGGGATGTGATGCCGCTTCTCTCCTTCGCAGTGGCCATTGAGGACACGATGGGGCGCCCCCTTACCGGCGTCACCATCAGCTCTGCGATTCATCCGAAATCCTCCGTCAATCCGGCGGCAATGGTCGTGGAGAAACGTCGCGATGAGATCGACACGGTCTTTCAGCGCAACGAGGAGATTCTGAAAGCACTGCGCATTTCCGCAGAGCAGGATACATCAAGTGCTCTGTGGCTGACTTCACGGGCACAGGAGCTCCTGCGATCGGGCAATGCGGAATCGGCCCTCCGCTCGGCAGAGCGCGCCCTATCACTGGTGCAGGAGCTGGCTGCGGCATGGAGTGTAAAGGGGCTTGCCCACCAAAAGCTCGGTAGCAAGGATTCGGCACGCATGTGCATTGAGAGAGCTCTTGAGATTGACCCCGGACTTCCGGAGGCATGGCACAGCTCCTTTACGGTGCTCGATCGTCCGCACCCGCTGCAGGAGATCACACCGGTGAATCTTGATAGTCTCGCAACGGCAGCGGCCAGGGAACCTGTCAATGATTCCCTGCAATCAGAGACCATCTTTACCGATGTGCAGCAGGCGATCCTCTTTGGCAGCACCGTTGCCAAGAAGGCAGACCTTATCGTGCGGATTCACGCGGTTGATCGGAGAGGTACGGTGCCCCTTCCAACCCGTGCATCAAACGATCCATACACAAAGCAGCAGCTCTATGTGATACGGGGCGACGGATCAAAGCGGATCATTGAGCTGAACGACACGGCAACGTCGCTGTCCAGCGTGCAACGTGGCGACGTTCTGGTGTATCATGTTGAGCGACTCGTCCGTGACTCCACTTTCCCGTTGTTTGCAAACGCCGACATGCAGATTTCAACAACGGGGCCGGTGCGCCGCGCACGGCTCTCCGTCATCGTTCCGTCAACATACTACTATCAGTTCAGTACCCAGAATTTTTTGCCAGATTACGCTGATCGTGAGACGCCGTTTGGAACGGTGTTTACGTGGGAGTCACGCGACGTGCCGCGTCTGGTGCCTGAGCCGAATATGCCCCCTGCAGAACACTTCGCGCCTCGTATTGTCTTCGGAACGTTTCGTAATTGGCGTACCGTAAGCACCTACGCCGAAGATCTGTACAAGCGCCGCATGCAGCCCTGCGATGAGTTGCGTTCTCTCGTTGACCGCTTGCTTCCATCGCGCACGACGTGGAGCAAGGATGTCGTTGTTCAGACTGTTACCCGCTGGGTGATTGACTCACTTGAACTAGTAAACGATCCAACATCACTGTTTGCACCGCACCGTGCCTGCGACGTCCTCCAACGCAGGACTGCAACCGCAGCCGATAAAGTGGTGCTGACAATCACGATGTTGGCCGAGCGCGGAGTGGAAGCTCTGCCGGCACTCATAAACACGAACTCTGGCCAGGGCTACAATGAGCCCTCGCCCGGCCTTGAGTCGTTCGATCACGTCATCGTTGTTCTGCCTGATGAAGCACGGGCCCAGATGGTGGACCTCACGGCACGGACCATGCCCTTTGGCATGGCACCACGACTGATCGAAGACAAATATGGAATGCCGCTAAGCGAACGCATGCGAGACCCAGTAGTGATGCACCGACGATTCATCAATAAGCGAGAGAGTCATGCCACGTCACGAGTTGTTTTCGCAGATCCACGATCAGCATCGGAAGAGATTACCTTCACCGCTAGCGACCTCGATTCTGCAGAAATCATGAGGCTGTTGAAGTCTACCACAGGAGGTTCTTCTGATGGTGTTCCGCCGGCGTACGACACCGGATGGGTTACTCCGTTGAAGAAGAGTCCGTTGACTCCGGCACTAACCTTACGAAACCGAATCGGCGTGATCTCAGATCCAAACGGAGATTCGATCTTCTATCGCCCAGAGTGGGTACCAATGCCGAGCTACGCAGGGTCACACCACGAGTCTGACACACGCACCTATCCGTTGGAGATCGGAGCCGCATATGACTCGACAACGGCCGAGATCCTGATCGTTCCACCACAGGGCTACACGATCGTCAAGCCCCGTTCACCGATTACCATCACCCTTCCGTCAATGACCTATACGTACAGTGCACTTCCTGCAGGACGTAATCTTCGCTTACGTCGGACAATTGCCGTGAAGAAACCCTACGTCGAACCGGCTGAGTATCCGCAGTTCCGTGAGGCACGCCGTTCGATGCTCGTCGCCGATAACATGCCTGTTCTTCTCGTTCGATCAAACAGGCGATCAAGGAAATGACGCCTGTCTTCCCTCAACGCGTGGTGTGTCTGACGGAGGAGACCACCGAAACACTCTACGCCATGGGAGCTGACGACCTCATCGTTGGCATCTCTGGCTTTACGGTTCGTCCGCCCCATGCCCGAAAGGAAAAGCCGAAGGTCTCCACGTACCTCGATGCGAAGTTCGATGAGATCCTGGCACTGAAGCCCGACGTTGTCTTTGCGTGGTCGGACCTGCAGGCCGATATCACGGCCGAGTTGATCCGCAGAGGCGTCGAGGTTGTCTGTTTCAATCACCGTTCAGTCGATGGCATTCTTGCCATGATCGCTCGACTTTCCGCTTTTGTTGGAAGGGGCTCTGCAGGACACTCCTACATGCTGAAGCTTCAGGAGCGAGTCGCCGAAATGGCCGAACGCGGCGCTCGGCGCTCGGTACGCCCTCGAGTGTACTTCGAAGAATGGTACGACCCTCTCATCAGCGGCATCTGCTGGGTCAGCGAGATCATTGAGATCTGTGGCGGCATCGACGTATACGCAGAAAATCGTGTTCATCAGGATGCCAAGGGGCGCATCATAGCGGACATGCTGGATCCCGTACGACGCAATCCCGACATCATGATCGCGTCATGGTGCGGTAAGATGCTCAAGCCCGAACGTGTTCGTGACCGATCCGGATGGGTGGACATGCGCCCCCTTCACACGGGCTTCCTGCGCGAGATTCCATCACCGATCATCCTGCAACCGGGTCCGGCAGCGCTCACTGATGGAATCGATGCTGTTATGTCGATCCTCGATGAGTGGGAAGAGGCCGGACGTCCATGAAACACATTCTGTCCGAAAACGAACAGCTGGACGCGGTTATCCTGCTCAATGGGATACTCCCGGGTAGAGACGTGCTGGAAGTTCTGTCGTCTATCCCATTCATTGCGGCTGACGGTGCCGCAAATGCACTGCACGACATGGGCATCGTCCCGGACATCCTAGCGGGCGACCTCGACTCTGTGCGCGATGATGTTCTTGCATCAGTGCGCGAACATGGCATGGTGATCGCCGACCCGGACCAGGACATTAACGACTTTGAGAAGGCCCTTCGTGTTGCCGCATCGTCAATGTGGACGCGGGTGCTGGTTGCCGGACTTCACGGCGGCGAACTCGAACACACCCTCAACAACTGGTCTGTTATGATGCGTCATGCCCGCACTATGCAGCTCTTCGCGTTGGACGGACATCGGATAGGTATCCCGGTTTACGAGGAGTTCCGTTACCACGCTGAATTAGACGAGCTTGTCTCCATCATTCCTCAGCCCCATGCACGGCTTACAACGGCCGGACTTCAGTGGTCGCTTACCGATGATGTTCTCGAGCTTGGGTCACGGGAAGGGGCTCGCAACCGCGCCATCGCAACCGAGATTGCAATCACGGTTCACGAGGGCTCAGCCTTAGTGTTTGTAGCGAGTCGCCTCGGGTCATAGCCGTCGGGTTGGCCAATCCCGTAGTTTTGCGGCATGCGAAGAGACATCACTGCGTGGCACAGCCCGCGTCTGGACAAGACCATGGAGATCTGCGTCTATGGTCACTACGGCACACCCATCCTCATGTTCCCAAGCGCTGCTGCGGACTACCTCGAGTATGAGCGCTTTCATCTGATCGACAGCGTGAAGGAGCCCCTTGAAGATGGACGCATCAAGATCTACTCGATCAACAGCATCAACAGCGAGGCCTGGCTGAACGACACGATGGAGGGACGTCACAAGGCGATCCGTCATCAGCAGTACAACGCCTACATCGTTGATGAAGTGGTGCCGTTCATTCACAACGATTGCGGCGGCGAACGTCCGATCCTTACGTCCGGCGTATCGCTCGGTGCCCTGCACGCGGTGAATACCATGTTCCGACGTCCGGACCTCTTCGGTGGAACGCTCGCCATGAGTGGCATCTACGACCTGAAGGCCTACACCAAGGGCTACTTCGACGAAGACTGCTACTTCAACTCACCCATGGACTACCTGCCCAATCTTACGGAAGGGGCTATCCTGGATATGCTACGTCAGGACAAGCACATTCACATCGCCACCGGGAGCGGTGCGTACGAAGACCCCTCGGCTAGCGTCCTGTTCGGTGAAGTTCTTTCGGCCCTTAGCATCCCCCACGTCATAGACGTCTGGTCAAATGAGTGGACGCATGACTGGCCTACGTGGCGCGCAATGCTACCGGTGATGGTAGGGCGGATGACTGATTACTGATGACTGATTACTGATTACTGATGACTGATGACTGATTACTGATTACTGATGACTGATTACTGATTACTGATTACTGATTACTGATTACTGATTACTGATGACTGATTACTGATTGTCGTCATTCCCCCGGGAGTGGGAATCCACTGACAAGAGACGAGAGCTAGCGTGCTCTTAATAGCCCCGGGCCTTGGCCCGGGGTATGAGAGACGGCAGCGTCATCAGTAATCAGTGATCATTCGGCAGTCGGCATGTCATCAAAATTGATGTCGTCATCATCAAACGATGCGCCGCCTATCTCACCGTCGGTGGATGCGGCGTCGTATATCTCGCGGGCTTCGTCGAGGTCATCTTCAAACACCGACAGCTTGTATCCGTCGGACTGACTGTCCTGGAGTTTATAATCGATGCCGGCTGCCTTCAGCTTTGACGCCAACAGCTGGGCTTCTAACTCGCTTGTGAACATTGCCAGGAGGATCATCTCAACACCTTATCATTTCTTCGGCTGCAGATACTTCTTTGCTTTTTCAGGATTCGCATCCATCCACCGGCTTGCCTCCTGATTAACGATGTCAAATGTACGCTTTTGATGTGCTTGCTTGAGTTCCGACATCGGCTTGGCAAACGACCAGATCATACACCAGTCGTCCGACAGCAGCAAATCATCCTTTGTGTCGGCACCGAACGGCTTTTCATCCTGTCCGTAGAGTACCTTACAAACAACTTTGCGAGCATCCACAGGAAGGGGCTTGGCCCAGCGGAAATACATGATGACGCCCCCTTCTTTGCCCGAGTAGGACTGCATCAATTTCTGCGAAGGGGCTCCAAAGCTTGGTAGCACCTTTGCCCAATTGTTCCAGAGCTTTTGTGCTGCTGGGGTTGCCGGTTTCATGCTCTTCGACTCCACGTATCCGGCGGGTTGCTCGCCTTGCTGATACCGAAATCGGTCGAATGGAAGCGTGATCTCGCGCGCAATCCCCGAGAAGTCATAGCGCGTGGTGACTTCCTTGACGGTGACGTTCTTTCCCAGCTGTTGTTCAACCTTCTGTTGGATGCTAGGATTCTGAGCACGTCCGACCAAGGACGCTGCGGCGAGAAGGACCACAACCCAGTTGATGCTATTCGACATATCAGTCTCGCGTCAGCTTTCTGTAAGAGATGCGGTGTGGACGATCCGCTTCGGTGCCAAGACGCTTGTGCTTATCCTCTTCATACTGCGAGTAGTTCCCGTCGAACCACACTACCTGACTGTCTCCTTCAAAGGCAAGGATGTGCGTTGCAATACGGTCAAGGAACCAGCGGTCGTGGCTGATGACAACGGCGCAGCCGGCAAAGTTCAGGAGCGCTTCTTCGAGTGCACGAAGCGTGTTCACATCAAGGTCGTTCGTCGGCTCGTCCAGCAGGAGAACATTAGCCCCTTCCTTGAGCATCTTGGCAAGGTGCACGCGATTGCGTTCACCGCCGGAGAGCTGTGTGACCTTCTTTTGCTGATCGCTGCCGCTGAAGTTGAAACGCGCAACGTAGGCGCGGGAGTTTACTTCGCGTGTGCCGAGCTGAACAACATCCAGCCCGTCGGATATCTCTTCCCAGATTGTCTTGTTCGGGTCGAGCGGACGGTTCTGATCGATGTATCCAAGCTTGACCGTTTCGCCGATCGAGAATGTGCCCGTATCCGGATGAAGCTGACCCGTGATCATCTTGAACAGCGTGGTCTTACCGGCACCGTTGGGTCCAACGATTCCGATGATTCCGCCCGGCGGCAACGAGAACGACAGATGTTCGTAGAGGAGTTTATCACCGAACGACTTGGCAACGTCAGCTGCATCAACGACCTTGTCGCCCAAGCGGGGTCCGGCCGGAATGAAGATCTCCATCTCTTCGTTACGCTTGATGGATTCTTCTTCGAGCATCTTCTCATACGCCGAGATGCGCGCCTTGCTCTTGGCGTGGCGTCCCTTCGGATTCATCCGAACCCATTCGAGCTCTTCCTTCAGGGCCTTCTGGCGCTTCGATTCTTGCTTTTCCTCCTGAGCGAGGCGTGCTTGCTTCTGCTCAAGCCAGTTGGTGTAGTTCCCCTCGAATGGAATGCCGTGTCCGTTATCCAACTCAAGGATCCACCCGGCCACATTATCTAGGAAGTATCGATCGTGCGTCACGGCAATCACCGTGCCTTCGTAGTCGTGCAGGTGGCGCTCAAGCCATGCAACGCTTTCGGCATCAAGGTGGTTCGTTGGCTCGTCCAACAGCAACACATCTGGCCTCTGTAGAAGCAGACGCACCAGGGCAACGCGACGGCGCTCACCACCGGAGATCACATTCACCGGTGTGTCAGGGGGCGGGCATCGCAGAGCATCCATTGCCATTTCGAGCTTGGAATCAATGTCCCATGCGCCCATAGCATCGATCTTTTCCTGGAGCTTGGCCTGCTTGTCAAGGAGCTTTTCATAGTCGGCATCCGGGTCGGCAAACTGCTCGCTGATGGCGTTGTAGTCCTTGAGAAGTTGCACCGCCTCATGAGCCCCTTCCTCAACTACTTCGCGTACCGTCTTATTTGGGTCAAGCTCCGGCTCCTGAGACAGGTAGCCGAAGGTGACGTCTTTGTTCTTAGTGATCTGTCCGACGTATTCGTCGTCAAGTCCGGCGATAATCTTCAAAAGTGTTGACTTACCGGAGCCGTTCAAGCCAAGCACGCCGATCTTTGCGCCGTAAAAGAAGCTGAGATAGATGTCGCGTAGTACCTGGCGGTTGGGCTTGTAGATCTTGCCCACACCGACCATGCTAAAGATGATTTTCTGGGTTTCTGGTTGTGCCATAGGATGCGAAGATAGAGACAAGAGACGAGAGACGAGAGACGAGAGACGAGTATGTCCCACAACTCTGTAACTCTGTAACTCTGTAACTCTGTAACTCTGTAACTCTGTAACTCTGTAACTCTGTAACTCTGTAATTCAGTAACTCAGTAACTCAGTAACTCAGTAATTCAGCAACTCAGCACCTCCCATATCATCGCCGCCGCCAATTTCGCTGTGCGGCCATCGACGTCGTAGCGTGGGTTGCATTCCACGATATCGAATGCAGCAAGGGACCCGCTGCGGGCGGCATGACGCAAACACGCGGAAATCTCCGCCGGAGCAAAGCCATCGGCAGCGGGAGCACTGACGCCGGGAGCAAAGGCCGAAGCGAAGGCATCCATATCGAGGGATACATACATGCGGTGAGATGTCGCACAGGCGTTCCAGGCCAGTTCCCAGGCCGATTCAACACCCACGCGACGTATCTCGTTGAGCATCCAGATGTGCATGGAGGCATCTCGCACAAAATCAAGATGGGCCTGCGCAACACTGTGCTGCTGAAGTCCGAACTCTGCAAAGCCCCCTGCCAGTAGATGCGAGTTACTCATCGCGAGAAGCTGATGAAAGGGCGAACCGGAGTGGGAGCGTCCTTCCTTTAGGGGGCGAACATCGGCGTGCGCATCGATATTGATCACGCCGTAGGGCTTACCGGCCGACTCCATAGCCCGTATCGTTGGCCATGCGCAGTCGTGTCCTCCACCGATAATTATTGGCAAATAGCCGGCGCGTAGAACCTCGGCAACAATATCGTGCTGCTCATCGTGGATCTGTTCAAGAGTCTTACCATCGGTCTCGACATCACCCGCATCGGCGATCACCAGACGTCCGGCAGATACTGCCTCGCTCATTCCGGTGATGGTGAGCTTGGTGAGAGCACGACGGATTGCTTCCGGTGCCTGGGCTGCCCCCTGACGTCCACCATTGCGTTCAACACCCACGTCCTGCGGAACACCGATCAGAACGCATACCTTCTCGGCGTGTGCAGGTATGTCCGCAACAGAGACCATCACGTCTCCGATTCGGAGATCACTCGGATCGTTTGATCGGAAAATGACGTCCTGCGACGTCGGACGCATGGAACGATGGAGCTTCATCAAACTGCCGTTAGCGGGAGATCACAAACGGCGTTGTGATGCGGGCAGCATCTGTTTCGATGCTCACCACGTACATGCCGCCGGTGAGTGATGAAGGAACATCGAATGACTGTTCGCCAAAGGCAAGGTTGCCCTTGTGAACAACAGCCACCTGACGGCCGACAACATCACGAATGACAATAGTGGTGGTGCGGAGCAGATCTTCGCGAACGACGTTCAGGCGGATCGTTCCGTTGTCCATGACAGGATTTGGCACCACCGCAATGCTAACAGCTGCGGCAAGGTCTTCATCTTCGACGCTTGTCGTGCCGCCAATTGTTCCGACAAGACGCACAAGTCTTGCCGGATTACGCTCATCGTTGCAATACACACGCGCCGAACCGGATGTTGTACCGGCATCCGGACGTTCGAAGGCCATCGTCACAACAAGTGAATCTCCGGCCTCGAGTGTTGTTGGGAGTGCCTTTGATGTTGACACAACACTGAAGTGCTTGCGTACCGAAAAGATGCCGAGGCTATCAACACGCAGTCCAACTTCATTGCCCGCACGAACCACAAAGGTGCGCTCAACGCGAACCGGCGTTGGTGCTTCGAACTTTACCGTATCAACGTTTACCGAAATCGTTGGCTTAAGAGCAACGATGAACTGCATCCAGGCCGTGTTGCCGAAGTCCGGTTCGAAGACCTTGATTGTGTTACCACCCGACTTGAACAGCAGGCTTCCCGTTCCCAGCTGATCACGAAGGAACCAAAAGTCCAGACCATAGCCTTCGCGGTTGACGAGTTCAAAGTCATAGCAGCCCGGCTCGAGCTTCAGATCGTACGTGAACAGCTTCTCACTTTCCAACTGCTCTACCTCTTGGACAACCGTTCCATCTGCCTTGCGAAGTCTCCAGCTGTACTGGTCTTCCGCCTGTTTGTTGGTCCGGAGCACGATCTGCAGGTCGCTGTAATAGGAAGGGGGCATTACGAACGCCGTACTGCGAGAGTTGTTCTTTGCATACTCATCGCCAGCGGTGCTTACCGTTGCAGTAAACGTCTGGTTACCGGCAGACGTTGGCCATGCCGGAACCGGAAGCGTAACGGTGTCCATTCCCAAGAATCCGAGCTTGCCTTTCCAGGTGAATGTTGACTGCTTAGCCCCGTTCGCACCGTAGGCAATGGTGCATTCGGTGAGTTCCTTAGAGCCCGTGTTTTGGATGACGATTTCCGGGTTGCCGCAGATTGGATTCATGCGGCTGTAGTATTCCCACGAGTTGGGCTTACGGATGTCGACGATCGCTACGTCTGTTGTGAAGTTCGGCGCACTGTATCCGATGAGCTGCGTCGAAACCTCCCAGCGGCCCCAGTTTTCTTCGGCGGCTTCCTTCTTGATGCCGTAATCGATCGTCAGCTGTGACTTGCCTTGCGCAAATGGCGTCGCATCAAACTCGTAGAGATCGACCATCGCGCCCGGACACCAACCAGTGCGGTCGATGAGCCATGTGCCCCCTTGCGGAAACACCGGATTATCGCCGCACTCCTTCCACAAGCGCCAGCCGAAGCGCTCGGTTCCGTCCAGAGAGATGAAGTGCGTGCGCGGACAGAACTCAGCACAGTTGGTGGCGTTGCTGAACTCGTGACCCGACGTCATGGCCTTGATCCGGAACATCTTCGCATCGGGATTCAGCGCAACCGTCACCGGCGCCAATGCCTTGTTGGCCAGCACATCGGGATACCATGCACCGCGCTCATAGACAACCTGATCGATCTGCTTCACATCGCGAGGGGGCGTTCCCTTGATGAACATGAACGTAAGGTCTATCAGCTCCTGCTGGTTACCTGCTGACAGCGTCACATTGTTTCGCAGCAAGGGGGCGAAGTCGGTCACATCCACTTCCCAGCGGAAGCCCTTCGGACCAAGGTCGAGGCCGATTCCGTACGGTGTGATGTAGCGGCCGATCTCGAAATCAACGATCGGCGTGAAGTACGGCGAAAGGACCTTGCGAATGGTACTCTGCGCAGCAACGGTGATCGAGTCTACCTTCAGTCCATTCTCATTGAACACCGGAAGGATCCCGGCCTCCTGCACGATCAGCGTGTCGGTGGCTATCGTTGGATGGTCTGGATCATCAAAGCGGTAGATGCGTGGCTGTACCGGACGATTGAATCGCACGAGCGAGGTACGACGGGGCTCTATATCTACGTCAACGTCGCCACGCGACGTGGTTGCGGTGATATCCGAACCAACTTCGAACGACACTACTGGCCTCGATGAGTTGATGCTCGTCAGATATCCAAGCTGATCGCCGGAGAGACCATACAGCGTGGGCATCCCGAAGAGTGTAGCATTCAGACCACTGATCGACAGATCTCGGGCAACGGTTGGTGTGGTAACGTGCTCAGCACCATAGTAGGCTACAAGCTTCGTGTACTGCGGATGCTGATCGTTGATCGCTCGGTTCATCCATGACTTTATCGTCGTGGAGTCCAGCGCTGTATTCCACACTTGAAACTCATCAAGGAGTCCTTCATAGGAGCCCGATCCACCCGAGCCGATCACAAATCGCGTGATGCCCTGCATCTTCAGCGTCTTTGTATTGCCCTCGTGAAAGAGCGCACCGTTCAAGTAGATCCGCATCAGACCCGTCTTTGAGGACTTCGTAAAGGCCCAGTGGTTCCAGCGGCCTTCGGTGGATTCAACAGGAGCCCCTTTCTCAATACGGTCATATGCGCCATTCGATGGATTGATACCACAATCCCAATACGCAACTTGATTGTCCCACGGCAGGTGAATGTTCACCACGCGACGTCCTTGTGCATCGTAGGCTTCCATCGTGTTGTGGGCTCGGGGCATCTTGTTGGGATCGCCCCAGCACCAGAAGGCAATCGTGATCTCGTCAGAGATCGACTCACCGATCGCACCTGGTACGTTGATTACGTCACCCGAGGTGAAGGCGTAGGCGCGACGCGACCCATCATCAACCGAACCGGTGTTTTGTGCCGGACCCGACGAGAAACCGATCGCAGCAGATGACTTCACGCACGAGATATCAATGACAATGTCGGATGTTCCATCCCACACAAACGGCGCAGAGAACGGAAGATGATTGTCACCTTGTGCCAAAGTCACATTGCGTCGCACAACTGTTTGAAGATCAGCGCCATTGTCGAGATAGCGCTCGACGCCTTTCCCTGCCGTGGCATAGGTTACCTGACGCATCTTGATCGACAACAACGTCACCTCTCCGCCGGCCGTAGCGTTAAGTGAGATACCGTAGATAGAACCTGCCGTTAGACCAGCCCCCTTCAACTCCGAAGCTTTCCATACGTACCGTCCACGACCCCCCGTCGGCTTGATGATCGACGAGTTTGTTTCCCCTGCCGTGCCAATCTTCTTGAACTCTCCAACGCTTCCTGCCTTGCGCGTTACCGGCGTGGTCTGATATCGCATCCGCGGAGTAACGAAATTGGTTGAGTAGGCGAATGAGTCGGGCGTAGCACCCCGAACCATGAAGTTCGGCTGCATCATGCGTGTTGAATCGAACTCTCCCGTTGAATCACGCAGTACTGTGTAGGTAAGGTAATCCCACTCACCGCAGTCAAAACGATCCTGCTTTGTAGCAGGGTCGCACTTCAGCGTGTAGAGCATCATCACCTTTTCGTAGCGGCCAGGGGGCGGAAACAGCCACGTCCCGGAGCGCTTCGTCGTGTCTTTGAACGTCAGCGTCTTAACGTAGATGGTATCTCCTGACTGTGCTTTGCCAATGGTAGCAACAGCAACGAGAAGGAGCAGACGTGCAAGGAGTCGTGTCATGTGGCGCATGAGGATGGTTCGGAAGAGATTACGCGTTCCGAAAATACGCCGGACGGAATTACAGAATTACTGAAGTACAGAATTACGGAAGTACGGAATTACTGAAGTACAGAATTACTGAATTACTGAAGTACAGAATTACTGAATTACTGAATTACGGGATTACTGAAGTACTTCAGTAATTCCGTCAATGTCTCGCCACTCCCCCATCCACATTTATGGTTTGGCCGGTGATGATGCCGGAAGCTGGCAGGGCAAGGAATGCGACGACGTTGGCGATGTCTTCGGGTTCGTCAGCACGGTGCACGGCCTGCGTTGGGAGGATGCTTTCGAGGAGCGGGCGCATTTCAGGTGACATGCCGACGCTCTGCGTGGCTGTTAGTCCGACCGTTATCGTGTTGATGGTGATACCATAGCTTCCAACCTCTGCAGCGAGCGAGCGGGTAAAGCCGATAACGCCCATCTTGGCAGTGACGTAGTGGGTAAGGTATGGTGTTCCGAGCCATACGGTATCGCTGGAGAAGGTGATGATACGTCCGAAGCCCTCTTTCTTCATGTGTGGGAGTACCGCCCGCACAACGTGAAATAGGGAGTCGAGTGTGATCTCCAGTGTGCGTTTCCACTGTTCGAATGACAGCAAGTGAAATGGCTCTTCGTGGTAATACCCAACGTTATGAACCAGAATGTCCACGCGACCGTAATTCTCAATAGCAGCAGCGACAACTCGCTCAACATCGGTGGGGTTCGTCATGTCGCCGGTAACGCTAACCACTTGACCGCCGAGTGCGCGCACCGCCTCCTCGGTTTCTACCGCCGGGGCGAGGTCTGCTATCACAAGGTGAGCCCCTTCCTCGGCGAGACGTTCACAGAATGCACGTCCACTGCCCACGGCGGCACCGGTTACGATGGCAACACGGTCACGAAGTCCGCGTTCGAATCGGGTTATCTGCATAGCAAGGGGCTTGTGTTACGCGGAGAGCAGGCCAAGCTCGATGCCAACTTCGTGGAACACGTTCAGAATCGCATCGAGATGCTCGTCTTCGTGGGTGGCCATGTAGCTCGTGCGCATCATCGACATGTTCGGCGGTACGCCCGGTGGAATGAAGGCATTGACGAAGACGCCCTTATCGTAAAGCTTCTTCCAGAACACCATTGCTAGTTCCGCATCTCCAACAACCACCGGCACAATGCCGGTTTCGGAGTCGATAACGTGGAAGCCCATGTCGGAAAATCCCTTACGCATCTTATCGGCGTTGGCGATCAGACGATCGATACGCTCCGGTTCGCGCTCGAGAATGTTCAGTGCTGCGAGTGCCGATGCAACAGATGCCGGCGTTGGTGATGCACTGAAGATGAGGGCTGGAGAATGGTGCTTGATGTAGTTCATCACGCGCTCGGGTCCGGCTACAAAGCCCCCTAACGAGGCAAACGTCTTCGAGAACGTTCCCATCGTCATGTCGGTCTCATTCACAAGGTCGTAGTACGATGCTGTGCCACGTCCGCCCTTGCCGATAACGCCCGTTGCATGGGCATCGTCAACAAGAACGCGAGCACCGTGTTTCTTCGCTACAGTCAGAAGGTCTGGCAGGTTCACCAGCTCGCCGCTGACGGAGAACACACCGTCGGTAACAACCAGTTTGCCGGCATCGGCGGGGATGCGTGAAAGAACACGGTCGAGATCTTCCATGTCGTTGTGCTTGTAGCGCACAAACTCGGCAAAGCCACCTTTGGCAAGGAGGCATCCATTGATGATACAGGCGTGGTTTTCCTTGTCGGACACCACATACTCGCCCTTCTGGACGAGTGCCGAGATCACACCGAGGGCTGTTTGATATCCGGTTGAAAACAGCAGGACGTCTTCGGTGCCGAGGTAGGCGGCAAGACGCTTTTCAAGTTCAACATGCAGACTGATCGTGCCGGTGAGGTAGCGCGAACCGGAACAGCCGGTGCCATACTTCTCAATGGCATTGATCGCCGCGGCCTTAACCTCTGGATGTGCCGTTAGTCCGAGGTAATTGTTGGAGCCGGCCATGATGATCTTGCGGCCTTCGATCTGCACCACCGGACCCTCGTTCTCTTCGACGGGGCGGAAATACGGATACAGTCCGGCAGCCTTGACGTCATCTGCGCGGGTAAATTCATGGCACTTCTGAAACAGATCCACAGGTACTCCGAGTTAGGGTTCGTTTGAAAGGACGGCAAATATCGGCAAAGAGAAGGGGCTAACGGAGATTCTCAACCTGAATCGGAATACCAAGATCTGCCCCCTGCACCAGTTTGATAGCCGCCTGCAGGTCATCTTTACTTTTCCCGGTAACGCGCACCTTTTCGTCGATGATCTGCGTGGTGACCTTGAGCTTGGCGTCCTTGATGGCCGTGGTGATCTTCTTGGCCTCCTCGCGATCAAAGCCAGCCTTCAGTTTAATGTCCTGCCGGACGCTTTTGCCACCGAGCAGTTCCACCTTCTGTTCATCAAGCGCCAGAACGCTGATCCCTCGCTTGATCATCTTCTGCTTCACGATCTCTAGGGCAGCAATGACGAAATGCTCGCCGTCGGCCCGGATCTGAAACAGCTTGTCGTTTCGACGTAGTTCCACCACACAGTTCGACCCGCGAAGATCGTAGCGGTGCTCGATCTCCTTTACGGCTTGGTTGATGGCGTTATCTGCCTCCTGCATATCGACTTCGCAAATGAAGTCAAAAGAATAGGTTGACATGTTTCGACGTTACCTCACGACACATGTGATGGTGGTGCGAATGCTGGAAGACGTGTCATCGTGAATCGACACCAAGTAGCAACCAGCAGCAAGACCGCCAAAGCGGAGATAGCCGAGCTCCGATTTACCACTTGCCACAAGCTGTCCACGGAGATCGTACACCTCAACGCGACCGCGTGCATCGGACACCACAATACCGTCATCGCTCACACTGATACGGGCCGCGTCAGCCCCCTTATCCTCATCGACGCCAAC